>NZ_JBHDVN010000063.1:0-14604 GCF_046635365.1 Acinetobacter sp. NIOH-H-8 | reverse complement strand
GTTGTGCTGGCGACCATAGCAAGAGTGAACCACCTGATCCCTTCCCGAACTCAGAAGTGAAACCTCTTAGCGCTGATGGTAGTGTGGGGTCTCCCATGTGAGAGTAAGTCATCGCCAGCTCATTATTTCTAAAAAGCCCTCTGCTCACGCAGGGGGCTTTTTTTTATGCTTGGGATTTAAGAAAATTAAGTCAAATTATATTAATTTACAAATTGGCTGATTACTGTTTAATAAAAATAAGTAGTTAATAACGTTTAAAAAATTATATAAAAATGACGTTAAAGTTCATGAAATCATTATAGTTTTGTGTGTTTTTTTATCAAACTATGTTATAAAGGTTAAAACGGCATGAAAATTGCTTATAAAACGAGATTTTTATTAGGGGGTCATATGAAATTATCAGTGGGATTACGAATTGCCAACTCGCTGTCATTAACTCCACAGTTACAACAAGCAATCCGCTTATTACAATTATCCAGTTTGGAACTAGAGCAAGAAATCCAGCTACAACTTGATAGTAATCCTTTGTTAGAAAAAGTTGAAGAGCAAATCAGTGTTGAAAGTCTTTCAACTGTTGATGCGAGTCAAAAGGATTTAACCAATGAACTCAATGCAGACCATCTTCCGGACGATCTACCTGTAGATACCGACTGGGATGATGTCTATACTCATCAACCGACAAGTCTGGGTGCAGCAGAGTTCGAAGAGCGCGAAGACAATCGTCAAAGCCAGCAAAGCCTACAAGAATATATGCTCGAGCAGATTAATCTGCTGCACTTTTCTCGCATTGATCAACTGATTGCATACTGCATTATTGATTCTCTAGATGAAAAGGGTTTTCTAGATGCAGAAATTTCCGAAATTACTGCATCAGTACAGCATCTTTTATCTTCCATGGATTATGAGGAAGAAATCGAAGAGGATGAAGTACTCGTTGTTCTCAAGCATATTCAACGTCTTGATCCGATAGGAGTGGGTTCTAGAAATCTCGCTGAGTGTTTATTGATTCAGCTGGATAGCCTGCCAGTTAATACCCCTTGTCGTAATGATGCGGTCAAATTGCTGCAACATTATGAGTTGCTGATTACCAATGAATTACCAAAACTCATTAAACAAACTGGCTTAAATCAGGAACAATTGCGCTGTGCCGTTGATTTACTGAAAACTCTTAAGCCATATCCGGGACTGGAGTTTGAAAGTAAGGAATCTGATTATCAGATCCCGGATGTCGTGGTAATGAAAAAGAATGACTGCTGGCAGGTGACGTTGAATCCTGATGTGATGCCAAAGTTAAGACTAAATTCTTTTTATACCAATATGATTCGTCGTGCTGATCAAAGTGAAGATAATCAATACCTGCGTAATCAGATGCTGGAAGCGAAAAACTTTATTAAAAGCATCGATGAACGTCATAAAACTTTATTAAAAGTAGCCACCTGTATTGTTGAACATCAGAAAAGCTTTTTAGAGATTGGTCCTGAAGGTATGAGGCCTCTGGTTTTACGTGATATTGCTGAAGAAGTCGAATTACATGAATCAACCGTATCCCGTGTAACGACTAACAAATATATGCTAACTCCTCGTGGTTTATTTGAACTGAAATACTTCTTCTCGAGTCATGTGGGGACGACTTCTGGTGGTGAGGCTTCATCTACTGCAATCCGTGCCAAAATTAAGAAAATGATTGCTGAAGAAAATGCACGTAAGCCTTTATCTGACAATGCAATTGCCAATCTTTTGAAAGAAGAGGGGATTGATGTAGCACGACGTACTGTCGCGAAATATCGTGAATCGTTACATATTCCTTCCTCTTCTGAGCGAAAAGTCTTGATCTAGTTTTTGAAATTTGATTATTCTAGAGATTCATTATGACATTGTAATGAATCTTTTTTTCTTTTGAGAAATGGTAAAAATGATCTGAATAAATGCTTTAAATCACGATTTTGCTTGAGCAAGTTATTGTATTCTTTTCATTTTTAACTGTGACTCTTCTGATCCTAATGAAGGTGAGGGATAGAACTATGCAAATAACAATTCGTGGACATCATTTATCAATTACGCCAGCGATTGAAGAAAATATAAAAACGAAATTTTCACAGATGACCAAACATCTGGATCAGGTGAACAGCATGCAGGTTAAGCTTTCCAAAGATCATCAGATTGATAAGCGCTCAAAAAGAGGCAGTAGTAACCATATCGCAGAAGCGATTGTCCGTTTACCGGGTATTGAGTTTTTTGCCCATGCCAATGCTGATGACATGTATACCTCGATTAAAATTTTGACGGAAAAATTAAAAAAACAGATTGACCGATATCGCGAAATGCAGCTGAATCATAAGAGTTTAGCCATTTAAGCGACCAAATGGGGAAAAAGAGGTTTTTAGAAGCCTCTTTTTTTATATATATAATGTATGTGACTAATGAATTATTTTTTACATTTATAGTAAAATGACTCGTTTTACACCCTTAGTCCTATAAGAGGTCTTGTGATGAATAATGAACAGCTCGCTGAAATTTTAAAAGCCGCTTTTCCTGAGGCGGATGTTGCTGTGAGTGGTCAGGGCGGAAAATTCGATCTCCGTATTGTGGATGATCAGTTTGAAGGTAAACGTCCGGTTGCACGTCAACAAGCTGTTTATGCTCCTCTCAATTCCCATATTGCCAGTGGTGCAGTGCATGCTGTGACCATTCGTGCATTGACCAAAGAAGAATGGCGTAAAGCAAGCTTATTTGGAGCTTAATCAATTAATGGATAAATTCTTAATTCAGGGCGGTATTAAGCTCGACGGTGAAGTGCGTATTTCTGGTGCAAAAAATGCAGCGCTTCCATTATTAGCAGCAATGATTCTTGCTGATACGCCAATCACACTTAAAAATGTTCCAAATCTAAAAGATGTAAATACCTTGGTAAAGCTGATCGCAGGTCTCGGGATCACGATTAGTTATGAAGGCGATACAGTTATTGCAGATACCTCTACCTTAGATAACCAGTTTGCCCCTTATGAACTCGTAAAAACCATGCGTGCTTCTATTTTGGTGCTTGGTCCTCTATTGGCGCGCTACGGTAGTGCAAAAGTATCTTTACCAGGTGGATGTGCGATTGGTTCCCGTCCAGTCGATCAGCATTTGAAAGCACTAGAAGCTTTGGGTGCTGAGATTGAAGTTGAAGCAGGCTATGTCCATGCCAAAGTTGATGGCCGTCTGAAAGGCGGTGAAGTCGTATTTGATATGGTGACTGTAGGGGGTACTGAAAATATTTTGATGGCTGCAGTATTGGCGGATGGTGTGACCACGATTCGCAATGCGGCGCGTGAACCTGAAATTACCGATCTTGCTCAAATGCTGATTAAGATGGGTGCGAAAATTGAAGGCCTGGATACCGATACGCTAGTGGTTACTGGTGTACAAAGCCTGCATGGCTGTGAATATGCAGTAGTGGCCGACCGTATTGAAACCGGTTCTTACTTGGCTGCTGCAGCCATTACTGGTGGTCGTGTTAAAACCACACATACAGATCCGGCTTTAATGGAAGCTGTACTAGACAAATTTGAAGAAATGGGTGCAGAAGTTACTCGTGGTGATGACTGGATTGAACTGGATATGATGGGTAAACGTCCGAAAGCGGTGAGCTTCCGTACCCTGCCACATCCAGATTTCCCAACAGATATGCAAGCCCAGTTGATGGCAGTCAATGCTATTGGTCGTGGATTTGCTACAATTTCTGAAACGATTTTTGAAAACCGTTTTATGCATGTGCCTGAATTGGCCCGTATGGGAGCTAATATTCAGGTCGAAGGTAATGATGCTGTCGTAACGGGTGTAGAAAAACTTTCTGCAGCCCCTGTGATGGCAACAGATTTACGTGCTTCATTCTCTTTAGTTCTTGCAGCACTTGCAGCCGAAGGAGAAACATTGATTGACCGTATTTATCATATTGACCGCGGTTATGAAGATGTCGAAGCAAAGTTAAAAGGTTTAGGTGCCCAAATTAAGCGAGTAAGTTAATGAGTGATATGAGAAACGATGATCCAAACTTTGACGTAATGGGCAATTTTGATCATGGTTTAACGTTAGCATTAAGCAAGGGCCGTATCTTAAAAGAAACTTTACCGCTGCTTGAAACAGCAGGGATTAACCTGCTGGAAGATCCGGATAAATCACGTAAGCTGATTTTTCCGACTACGCATAAACAGGTGCGTATCCTGATTTTACGTGCTTCTGATGTGCCGACTTATGTTGAAAATGGTGCGGCAGATATCGGTGTGGCAGGTAAAGATGTGTTGATGGAACATGGCGCGCAAAATGTCTATGAACCATTAGATCTGAAAATTGCCAACTGCAAATTGATGACAGCAGGTAAAGTCGGCATGGAGCGTCCGAAAGGCCGTTTAAAAATTGCGACTAAATATGTGAATCTGACCCGTCAATACTACGCAAGCCTCGGTGAACAGGTTGATGTGATCAAGCTTTATGGTTCAATGGAACTTGCACCATTGGTGGGTTTAGGTGATTACATTGTTGACGTGGTTGATACAGGCAATACACTGCGTGCCAATGGTCTTGAACCACTTGAAGAAATCTGCAAAGTCTCTTCACGTCTGATTGTGAACAAAGCCAGCTTTAAACGTAAGCAAGCATTGCTGAATCCGATTCTTGCTCAGCTTGAGCAAGCAGTGGAAGCACGCGAACAGGCGAAAAAAGCTTAAATTTAAGCTTTATCAAAGACCGTCCACTTTGGGCGGTTTTTTTATTGCTGATTATAAATATAAGAAGCTCAATGCTTTCATCAATTTTATCAAAAGCTATTTCCAATAAAACTCATAGCACAAGTCTGTTCTAGCTACCGACAAAGTCTTTGAAAACAGGTAAACTAAAGCCTTCGAATTCAAACCTTATGGGTAAATTGATGCGACGTTTATCGACACAAGATCAAAACTTCAAGCAGGCGTTTGCTGACTTGTTGGCTTTTGAAACCGTGAATGATCCTGAACTTTTAAAAACTGTAGACCAAATTATTGCTGACGTACGTCAGCATGGTGATGCTCATGTTCTTAAATTGACTCAGCAGTTCGATCGACATCCAGCGCATCAATTCTCAGATTTAGAACTGACTCAAGAGCAACTTAAAGCAGCTTTCGAAGGCTTGACGACTGAAGTGCGTGAAGCTTTAGAATTGGCTGCAAACCGCATTCGCGAATTCCATCAGGCACAAAAACAGGATGGTTGGACGTATGTCGACGCTCTAGGTAATACCTTGGGTCAGAAAGTGACGCCATTGGATCGCGTAGGGATCTATGTTCCAGGTGGCTTGGCTTCATATCCATCTTCAGTATTAATGAATGCTGTTCCTGCACATGTGGCAGGTGTGGGTGAAATTGTTATGGTGGTGCCTGCACCTAATGGTGAATTGAATCCATTGGTATTGGCAGCTGCCTATCTGGCTGGCGTACACCGTGTATTTACCATTGGTGGCGCACAAGCGGTTGCTGCATTGGCCTATGGTACAGAAACCATTCCACGTGTCGATAAAATCACTGGTCCAGGGAACCGTTTTGTGGCTGCGGCAAAACGTGCCGTATTTGGTCAGGTCGGTATCGACATGATTGCTGGTCCTTCAGAAATTCTGGTCTATGCAGAAAGGCAGAATAATGCCAAATGGTTAGCGATGGATTTGTTATCTCAAGCTGAGCATGACACTGTTGCTCAAGCTGTATTTATTACGCCTGATGAACAGCTTCTCAATGAAGTAGAACAAGCAATTGAAGAACATTTGCTAGCTCTACCAAAAGCAGAAATTGCGCGCACTTCAATTGCCAATCGTGGTGCATTAGTGCTTGTGAAAGATCGTGCTGAAGGTATTGAGCTAATTAACCAAGTAGCACCTGAACATTTAATGCTATGTTTGGATGAAGCTCAAGAAATGGCTGAAGAGATCCGCCATGCCGGTGCGATCTTCATGGGACGTTATACGCCTGAAGCGATTGGTGACTATTGTGCAGGTCCAAACCATGTATTACCCACATCTGGTACAGCACGTTTCTCATCGCCATTGGGTGTGTATGATTTCCAGAAACGTTCAAGCCTGATTATGTGTTCTGAAGATGGTGTGAAAACCCTTGCGAAAACTGCAGATGTTCTGGCACAGCAGGAAAATCTGGATGCGCATGCACGCTCAGCACGTTATCGCTATCAGTAATTAAATACTTATATTGAATAAAAGATATTTCTCTCCCTTCGGGAGAGGTTAGGTAAGGGGAATTATTTAACCTCTCCCTAACCTTCTCCGAAAAGGAGAGGGAATTTGAGAATAGAAAATGTCGAATATCACCATAGAGCAAATGCGTTTTTGGAGCCCTGAAGTCCGTGAGCTAGAGCCTTACGTTCCAGGCGAACAGCCCAAAATTCAAAACCTTTTAAAATTAAATACCAATGAAAATCCGTATCCACCATCACCGAAAGTCGTGGAAGCGGTGCAAAAAGTTTTAGCCAATGGCGCAGATGTTTTACGCCTTTATCCAGATCCCGATGCATCTGAATTGAAACATGCCATAGCTAAACAACAAAATGTGGCTGCTGAAAATGTCTTTGTCGGTAACGGTTCTGATGAAGTTCTAGCACATATCTTTAAAGCCTTTTTTATTCAGGAACAGCCACTGCTTTATCCAGATATTACCTATAGCTTCTATCCAGTTTATAGCCAGTTCTTTGGTGTCAAAACCAAAATCTTGCCGCTCAATGAAAATTTTGAAATTGTGGTAGATGATTATAAACAGCCAAATGGCGGCATTATCATCACTAATCCGAATGCGCCAACCAGTATTGCGCTTAGTTTGTCTGCCATTGAAGAAATTCTGCAGGCGAATCCTGATTCAGTGGTCGTCATTGATGAAGCCTATGTAGATTTTGGTGCTGAATCAGCAGTGAGTTTGATTGATAAATACGAGAATCTAGTAGTCTGTCAGACGACTTCAAAATCCCGCTCTTTAGCAGGCCTACGTGTTGGTTTCGCGATTGCGCAACCGCATCTGATTGCGGCGCTTGAAGCGGTAAAAAACAGCTTTAACTCTTATCCAATGGATCGTTTTGCGATTGCGGCTGCAGTGGCTTCATTCGAAGATCAGGAATACTTTGAAGCACAAAATGCTAAAGTGATTGCCAGTCGTGAAAAACTGGTTAATCAGTTGAATGAGCTCGGTTTCAAAGTCTTGCCATCAAGTGCGAACTTTATTTTTGCTTCACTACCATCAAAAGATGCAGGTGAGTTAGCAGCTGAATTACGGGAACGCGGCATTATCGTACGTTACTTTAATAAACCTCGTATCAATCAATTCTTACGTATTACCATTGGTACAGATGAGCAAAATCAGCGTTTAGTAGACACGTTGAAAAATGATATTTTAGCTTAATTAAATCCACCCTAACCCTCCTTTGATAAAGGAGGGAACCTTTTTCTTTTTAAAGAGAGAGAATCCCCCTCTTTGTTAAAGAGGGGGTAGGGGAGATTCAAGACTCTATGGAGCCGCTTTTTATTTATTCGGGTTTATACCAGGTATTGAGTAAATCCAGCATGGCCTCGACTTTATCAAAACACTCCTGATATTCTGCATCACAGTCAGAAGAAATCGTAATTCCGCCACCAGCCCAAAGTGAAACCTCATCTTGATATTTCTGAATCGAGCGAATCAGAATATTCCAGCTTCCTGTTCCATCAAAATTAAAATAACCTAATGAACCACAATACGCTCCACGTGGAGCACCTTCTAACTCTTCAATAATTTGCATGGCGCGAATCTTTGGTGCACCGGTAATTGATCCACCTGGAAGTGCATACAGCAATACATCAAAAGGATGCACACCTTCTTTTAAAGTCGCTTCGACTTCGCTAACCATATGATGTACCTGATTAAATGATTCAATATTGAATAGTTTAGGTGTCTTGACTGAACCTGTTTCTGCATAAACACTGAGGTCATTGCGTAATAAATCTACAATCATGACATTTTCAGCCTGATCCTTCTTTGAGTCTTTTAAGCGTTGTTTGGATTGTTCATCAAGCACCGGATCGGCAAAACGTGGCATGGTACCTTTAATCGGTTTGGTGACAATTTTTCGATGTGCTTCAAAATCAATAAACAGTTCAGGTGAACAGCTCAATAATTCAAAATCACCAATACGAAGATAGCCCGCATATGGCGCATTGGTTAATGTCCAGAAAGCATGTGCAGTTTCTAATAATGAACCTTCAGCCAGTGCTGTAAATTCCTGGGTCAAGTTAATCTGGTAACAATCACCGGCTAGAATATAATCCTGAATATCCTGGAATGTCTGTGCATAGCGAGATTTGTCCCAACGTGGGCTGCAAAGGGTTTTTAATTGAAACTTAGGCGCTATGGAGGCTTGATTTAATAGATTTTGAAGATGATTGAAAATATCTGCTGCTTGCGGATCATGACTATAAAATACCCATTGATCAGCTTCGAACTTGATATAAGAATCAAATTGACCGATAAATAAGCCAGGTTGAGCTCGCTCCGGGTATTGAGTGTGCTGTCGAGCAGCATAATCATAGCCAATAAACCCAACATAACCCCCATAAAATTCATTCGCTTGAATATCTGGAGTTTGCTCAAGCTCTAAGATGAGTTCAGCTATATCAGCCTGATATTGCTCGATATCTACTCTCTTAAATGACTGAATTTGTTCATCCTGCACCATAAAATATTTCTGTGCACAGCAGGCAATAAAAGGTTGCCCATTATTATTTAAATATATCAGGTGATCTAAGGGGCTTAATGCATGCAATAGATCTTTAAGCTGAAGAGATGCAAAACTTAAAGGACAATGGTAAGGAGCTTCGTTCATTCAGTAGCGCATATTCCGATATGACCCGGTATTTTATATCAAGAATAGGAAAAAATATTTCTAAATCATCAAATACCGTTTGTCGGTAAGCTCAATATTGCGACCAACGACAGTTGATCAAAATATGACTCGACGTTAAGTTAAGTGGGCGAGCAAAATTACTCAAGGAAAGATGCTTTGCGTTGTCAGAAAATAAAAAACACAACGTCGGCACTGAGTGATTCACAACCAAAAAAATAGTACTCTTGGGAGAGTAAACAATGAAAAAATTCACAAAATTGGCTTTAGCTGCTTCAGTTGCTTTTAGTGCAAACGCAATGGCGATGCAATCACTGGACGATGCATCTCTAAGCGCGACTACAGGTCAGGACGGTTTGAAAATCGGTATCGGTATTTCAAAAATTGAAATTGAAAAACTATTTATCCATGATAATGATGGTTTAGCTGAAGATTCTACTGCAACAGCGGGTGTTATTGAAATTTATAATAATGATGGAGTTGTTCTTCGCCCTGGAGAGGCTGCTAATGGTATTGTGGGTGGTACTGGTGAAGCAGGTGCAATCTATATCAAAGCAAATGGTAAGGGTAGAACAGCAGCTAATGGTATCGTGATTGGTGCAAACTACGATGACAATGGTGCGTATTTACTAGCTTCACGTAACCTTGCAGATTTAACCATTGACTCAGATGCTGGTGCTGGTAACCCGTTCATCAACATTGCCGCTGAAGTATCTGGTTTGGATATTAACATCGGTGAAATTGGGGTTGTGGGATCAGCTTCATCTCTTACAGATTATGAAAGTGGTTTAGCTTCAGCTACTAGTATTCGCCGTGGTGGTGCTGGTAAGGAAAATGCGATTTTATCTGGCCTATCATTTAAAACAGGTCCAATGTCTGCCAATATTCAATTAGGTGCTGCTCCACAGGGTGCAATGATTAAGTTGAATGCAACAATGACTGGCGGCTTAACAATTACAGATTTGGGTATTTTCGATAATTCAACGACTGGTGGACAAGTTGCTGCAGGTGTAAACACCTCAGGCCCAGGTGAAATCTTCATTGAAAGCATTAAGTTGACAGATGCTAACTCTAAAGATTTGACATTGAACCAAAGCATCAGTGTATTTGGCGAATCAAGTGCAAACGATGGTTTCATTCGTATTGTGAGTACAAGTGGTGCACATGATAACTATGTGAAAGGTATTCACCTAGGTAGCCAAAATGCAGCATCAATTGGTGATATGGAAATCCAAGGTCTGCAAACTTACTTTAGCCCGGGAACTGGCCAATATGCAAAAGGTGCAATTATTACCATTTCTGGTCACTAATTCTTACCTTAAAAAAAGCGCGTGTTTACACGCGCTTTTTTTATGACTACAACATCTATCTAAAAAAATAAAAAAAGACTGTATTTTTTTGAAAAAGAAGGTGTCTTTCTAGTTACAGGGAAGTAGAGTGAAGACTCTATAAAAAGAAAAATTAGGCACATCATGCCAATGATAAGAAAAGTAAAAGAATATGTTAGAGATTGCATTGGGCTCGGCATTGATGTATTACGCTGCCAAAGAAGCTCTGGATATTAAAAAACAGCCACCGGGCGCTGTTCACTATACTGAAGTTCTTGATTCAAGAAATGATTCTTTCGTACGTATGCACCGCGAACATGTGGAAGTCAAACCTGCACTGTTAGACCAGTTTCAGGGAATTGTGCGTCAGGCTTATGATTATAGTTGTGGTTCAGCAGCACTTACGACTTTATTAAATGGCTATGTAGGTACTCGGCTGGATGAGCAGCAAGTCATGAATGGCCTAATGAAATTTGGTGAAACGGATAAAATCATCGAACGTCGTAGCTTTTCCCTTCTTGATATGAAGCGTTTTGTTGCTGCCTTAGGTCTGGAAAGTGGCGGCTATCGCGGAGAATTTGAAGATCTGGTTAAACAGGGGCAACCCGCCATTGTTCCTATTTCCTATGCAGGATTTAAACATTTTGTCGTGTACAAAGCTTATAAAAATGGACGGGTGTATGTTGCCGATCCAGCACTGGGTAATATCAGTTTTGATGAACAGCGATTTAAGGAAGTTTGGGAAAACAATACTTTATATTTAATTAATGTCCCTGAACAATATCGAAAAAACTTTTTGGCATTAAAAGATTCGGATATGCGTCATGTCGAAGATGCAACCATTAACCGTTATGCTTTAGTTGATATGCAGTATCCACAGTTCTATATGGATAAAATTGCCGATAAAGCATCGACTATCCGTATGGATCGTAACCGTAATGTAGATTCAGAAAAATTTGGGGAATATCAATATAATTTTCTCAGACTTTATTACAAGAATAAATAAAACGAAAAGATGGCTATAGAAAAATTAAAAATGGTGAAATGGATATGAACAGTAAATGGATGAACAAGACATTCTTGGCGCTCAGCATTCAGATGGTCATGGGAGTGGCATGGGCTGCGGATGAGCCTGAACTGGGTGAGTATGAAACGGTTGAGGAAGAAGTAGTCGAGACTGCCGCATCCGTTGATATTCAGCCTGCACCAGCAGCAACTCAAGCTGTAGAAGAACCTGAACTTGGGGGGTATGAAACAGTTCAGGAGGAAGCTGTAGCAGAGCCTGAACTGGATATGAAACAGTTCAGGAAGAAGCTGTTGTTGAAACAGCTGCACCTGTTGAAGCTCCAGCCGCTCAAGCAGTAGATGCATCTCAAGCCTTACAGAAAAAAGAAGGAGATGCTACTCAGGAAGCAAGTCTAGAAGAAGTATTTACTTCAAATGAGCGTCAATACTCACTTATTAAACAAGGCGAAATTTCATCCTATTACGATATTGATTATACCTATTATCGAGATACACAACTCGATATGGAAATGGCACAGGGCCAGTTGTATCAGCTCCGTGTTCAGGAAAATGCAACACATAGCCTGACCAATACTTTCACTTTTCAGTACGGGGTGAAAGATAACCTGACCTTAACAGCTTCCTTACCTTTGGTGGCTAAAACAGATTTATTAAAAGATACCTCTACAGCAGGATTAGGAGATATTAGTCTAGGCGCACGTTGGGAGCCATTTCCTTTAAAAGCAGGTCGTTTACTACTTATTTTATTTGCTAATTTGTCGACGAAAACAGGTGATAGCCCATATGAAATTAATGCAGCAAAAGATCTGGCTGCAGGTAAAGGGTATTACTCAGCAGGTGTAGGGGCGAGTACACGTAAATATATTGACCCGGTGGTGCTGTTTGCCTCAGTTTCTGCAAATTATGGGTTTAAGGAATCTGGCTTAGATCAGCGTCGCGGTACAAGAATTATTGAAGAGTTTGAACCAGGGATTAGTGGTGGTTTTGCTTTCGGTTTCGCTTATTCATTTAACTATGACGTTTCCATGACCATGTCTTATCAGCAAAGCTTTAATACTGGTGCAGAATTTAAGTATCACACGGGTGAAAGCTATTCAGCCGCTGATCAGACTAGCTCGACTTTTGCGATTTCTTTAGAAGTGCGTGTATCCCCAGAAACCATTGTAAATGGTACGGTCGGATTAGGGCTGACCGAAGATGCACCAGATGTTTCACTGGGACTTTCATTCCCACTTGATATTTTAGGTTTCGGTAAGAAATTCAGTTAATAGGGGTGTCGTATGAAAAACATTCGACTTAGCCCGTTATTAACAGGAATTATTCTTGCGGGCTGTTCAAGTTATACCTTTGCACAATTAGGGACCAACCTTTCTGTTGACCTGCGTGCATTGTCTATGGGGAACGCAGTTACTGCAGATCCGCCAGGAGTGAATGCAATTCACTTTAACCCGGCTGCATTGGCTAAAATTGAAGGCTTACAAACCGAACAGCAAATTATTGTTGCGAACTTTAATATTCAGCGTGAATTTACGGTTCCTGCTGGATATAACGTTTTTGGTTATTCAGATGATCCAATGGTCTGTAATGATGGACCTGAAGTGTCTTCTGATTTATGTACAGATTTTAAGGGCCCAGTGAAGGGTGATGTAGAGTATGTCAGTCTCTACGTACCAATTTTGAAAAAAATGGTGGATTTGGGTGAAGGCCTCCCGATGGCAGCACCTACCATGGGGGTCTCTTATAAACCACCAGGTTCTAAAGCAACTTATGCAACTGCCGTTTATGCACCACTAGTGGCAGGTTTTGGTCATGAGGATGGTAATCCGGCCAATTTTATGGGACAACAGGTTGCTTTAGAGCGGATTACATATTTATCTCCATCAATTGGTTATGAAGTCAACGACCAGCTTTCGATTGGTGCTTCAATCGGGATGTCTTATCAAGCCATTGCCATGAAAACAGATTTACGTTTTCCCAATGAGCTGATTGGCATGTTACGTATGATTGATGAAGTCGTATGTACACCATTTAAAGAAAATTCTGACATTATTACTGATATCTTGTTGCTCGGGATCTGTAATGCTGATGAAGGGATGAACCCATTTGGTAAATTTGGCCAAATGCAACTTTCATTAGAACAAAATTTAAGTCCAAGCTATAACCTGGGTGTTCTATGGGAGCCAACTGAAGATTTCAGTTTTGGTATGGTTTACCAGAGTGCTGCCAAAATGCGCTTAAAAGGTAAATATCATATCGATAATGCCAAAGCACCACAGGAAATGATTAAAGGTCTGATGACCTCTCCAACTGGCCAGATTTTAGCTGCAATTCTTGGTTTTCCAAATTATATCCCTTCAAGTGAATCGGGTCTGGTTTCCATGGATTTCGAATACCCAGCTCACTTTCAGGCGGGGATCAAATATAAGGTAATGCCAGATCTACAAGTCAATTTTGATATTGGCTGGACAGATTATGCTGCTTGGGACCAATTCAAGTTTGAGTTCGACCGTACCCTGTCTGCTTTGAAGATTGCCAAACTGTTATCTGCCAATGTAACGGATTCTTCACTTGCATTACCGCTTAGGTTTGAGTCGCCATGGAACTTCGGGATCGGAGTAGAGTATTCAGCAACTGACCGACTGAAACTTCGTGCTGGCTATGAACCACGTACCAGTGCCATTCCAAAAGATAAACGCAATACTATGGTACCGATTAATGGTGCACAGCTATTTGGTTTAGGAGTGGGCTACCGTTTTGACGCAGATACGGATCTGGATCTATCTATTGGTTTCTTACGCAGTAAAGATAATATTCCAGCAAATACCAGTAGCCTAGCGAACCAGACCGGGGTAAATAACCTGTTACTGAATCCATATGCAGGCTTGAATGTCAAAACAGATACCAAGATCACAATTTTAGGTTTGAACTATCGCACCCGTTGGTAAGGAAGAAATGATCAGAACAGGGAACTTAGGGATAAAAATGGTACTGGCATTAAGTCTGGTACCATGGTCTTTTTATACAAATGCCAGAGAGTTTATTACGATCATTGGGCCCGATGGGCGACCATTAGTTGTGCCACGTCAAAATAATGAGCAGAAAGAAACAACAAAAAACCAAGCGGCCACTACTCCGAAAAAATTGACTACGCCCGTTACATCTACTGCACAGGATCTGAAAAAATCCGAGCCAAAGGCGGTGGAAAAAAGTGTGACAATAGGTGAGCAAAAAAATAATATGGTTGTACAACCAGTACAACCAGTACAACCAGTACAACCAGTACAACCAGTACAACCAGTACAACCAGTACAACCAGTACAACCAGTACAACCAGTACAACCAGTACAACCAGTACAACCAGTACAACCAG
>NZ_JBHDVN010000062.1:0-14876 GCF_046635365.1 Acinetobacter sp. NIOH-H-8 | reverse complement strand
TAAAATGCTGTGCTGCTTTTCGCACAGACATTTTATCTCTAGTCATAATTTCTATGACTTTGTCTTTAAAATCTTTTGAATATCCCATGTTTCTATTGTTCTATATTTTTAAGTATTTGGCTATAGACCACTAAGGTCTTGTACTCGCCTTTCAATCTAGAAACGTGAAATGATTTTCTAAATTGCAGGCACAAAAAAACGGGCATAAAGCCCGTTTTTTCATTTTGGGTATTAACGTTTAACAGAACGTGACATACCAGCAAAACGTTGTTTGAACTTGTCGATACGGCCGCCAGTGTCGACGTTCTTTTGCTTACCAGTGTAGAATGGGTGGCAAGCTGAGCATACGTCTAGGTAAAGAGTTTCTTTACCAACAGCTGAACGAGTTTCGATTACGTTACCACATGAACAAGTAGCAACTAGTTTTTCGTATTTTGGGTGAATATCGGCGCGCATCGTCGATTACTCCATTAAGATGAAAGAAGGTTTTGCTGTCATCGCAATTGATCACTCTCAAATATTGAGGAAGGGCCAGAATCAGGATTCAGGCAGATCAACACCACAACAGACCATTCTTTTGGCCCACCGAGACGGATACCGTCAGAGCTAAGCACAACAAGTTGAGCGGTATTATACGGCAAACAAATCCAATAAGCGAATTATTCTTCTGTATGTACCGCCTGTTTGGCCCAGAGATTCGCAATTACACCGCAGGCCATGAGCTGGATTTGATGGAAAATCATAATCGGTAAAACAATCATGCCAAGTGACTGACCAATAAATAGAATCTGTGCCATTGGTACGCCACTGGCCAGTGTTTTTTTGGAACCGCAAAAGAACACCGTTTTTTGGTCGGCACGATTAAAGCCCAGCCAGCGTGGAATAAATAACGACAACAGCATTACGATGGTCAATAAAACCGAACATGCCAGCAGCAGCAAGAGCAAAGTACTTAAGCTGACTTCATGCCAAAGTCCAGCCACCACCGCACTACTAAATGCCCCATAAACCACCATCAGAATTGAACCCTGATCGAATATCTTAACGATCTTGGGCATTTGCTGCATTTTTGGGAAAATCCAGGGACGCAGTAACTGGCCTAAAATAAAAGGCACCAATAACAGCAGTGTAATCTGTAGAATCGATGCCGTAGGATCGAAGCCATGCTGGGATTGCCCAAGAATAAAGAATGCGACCAGCATCGGGGTAATGAACATCCCGATAATATTGGAAAAAGAAGCACTACAGATCGCACCGGCAATATTTCCCTGAGCCACTGAGGTAAAGGCGATCGAAGACTGTACGGTTGATGGCAAGAAGCACATAAACAGGAATCCCCAATATAATTCCTGCCCCAGCATTGGCAATAGGATTGGCTTTGCCAGCAAGCCTAAAATTGGAAAGAGCGCAAAGGTCAAGGCAAAGACCAAAGTGTGTAATTTCCAGTGCATTAAGCCTTCAATTACGGCTTCACGAGAAAGCTTGGCACCATGCAGGAAAAACAGAATCGCAATGGCTGCTGTCGTGATCCAGCTAAAGACTTCAGCTGCCTGCCCTGACACTGGCAATACACTGGCCAGTAACACCATAACAAAGAGCAAGATCGTAAAGCGGTCCAATGCCAGCAGTTTAAGCATCTGATGTCCTTCCCTCAAAATTTTATTATTCGATAAAAAATACCCGGCTATCTTAACAGATGCCGGGTCCATGTTATGCATTCAGATTGAAGGAATATTTTCATCCATACATGAATACATTTCACATATATCGCTTTATAACACTTAGTTATTACGTGCGTTGTTGTCTTGCTGGATCAGCTCGATTTTATAGCCGTCTGGATCTTCCACAAATGCAATGACAGTGACACCGCCTTTCATTGGGCCAGCTTCACGAACGACATTGCCACCACGTGCTTTGATTTCTTCACAAGCTTTATAAGCATCATCTACCGCAATCGCAATATGACCGTAGCCATTGCCTAAGTCATAGCTTTCTGTATCCCAGTTATGGGTCAGTTCGAGCACAGTGTGATTTTCCTCATCGCCATAACCCACAAAAGCCAAGGTAAAACGACCTTCTTCATAATCACGCTTACGAAGTAAAGTCATACCAAGAACTTCAGTATAGAACTTGAGTGATTGTTCCAGATTGCCTACACGTAACATGGTATGCAGCATGCGCATATTAATCATCCTTATTTACAGATTGTTTTTGGTGTTCACCGAGCAATTTTGCCACCCAAACGACCAGAATCAGGATTGGAATCCCGATTAAAGTGGTCATCAGAAAGAAATTCGGATAACCGATATTGGTCACTATAGTACCCGAATATCCACCTAAAATCTTAGGAGTCAAGGTCATGAGTGAGCTAAAAATAGCATACTGAACAGCGGTAAAGGACACACTGGTCAGACTGGACAGGAAGGCAATAAAAGCAGCGCCTGCGAGACCTGCGGCCAGATTATCGACAATAATTGCAAAATATAGCCACCATGAACTATACGGTTTAATCACCTTACCTTGAATTTCAACATTCTCGCCTGTTCCAATTGTAATCGGCTGAATATCAATATCCATCGGATTGGCCTGAGTCTGCGACAAGTCCACAGCATATGAATGCTGCTGGGTCACTATTGGCTGCTCCTGCTGCATTAAGCTTGCATTGATTCGCTTCACAGGTGCAGTAATCAGTTTCTCGGCAGGAATAGCAGCACTAAAGACACGCTCTTCATCCAGCTTGGCATCGAATTTATCGCCATTCAGCTCTAATACAATTTTTTGCTCTGCAGTTAAATCCGGCCCTAGATACTGACCGCGAACCACGATGCTATTCTCCTGCTCATTGGCACTGATCAGGTTATCTGTGGTAACAGGCAGAAGCTGTAATTGTGCTGCTTGCGAAGCATTCTGTTGCAGATAAGGCAGGTTGACTTGTACTGCATCTGCCGGATGATTCAGATAATGTGCACGAACTTGAATCTGTTCGGCCTCTTTAAAAGCAGTAGTGGGCACATTCAGTTTCCAGTAACCGACTTCATCTGTATCTGCCTGAAAGGTTTGCTGGCCTACCTGAACTTCGACCTGTCCCAGCTTTTCACCAGACTTTACTAAGCCAATAAAAATCAGATTGGTTGAACAGGCCAAAATCGCGCCTACAAACATCAGTTTCATGATGTTCATTTTCTGAGCCAGCAAGCCACCTAAAAAACCGCCAAGCAGGGAGAAAATTACCCCATACACTTTCACAGCTTCAGCAATCTGTTCCTTGCTAAAATTCAGATCCTGATAGAACACATTGGAAATCACACCGGCAATAATATCGGAGACCCTATAAAAACCGATCAGCAATAACAACACCAAAGCCAGTTTTAAACCATAGCGATCAAAGAAATCTGCTACGGGATTGACCCAGGTTTCGAATGCCATTTGCTTATTCACAGCACCCATTTTGACCAGAATCGTACCCACACCGAAAGCGACAGCACCTGAACCGATAAAGCGTAAAGCCTCAAAACAGAACAAGGCAAAAGTATCCTGAATTGCCCACTGTGCAGTGATACTAGATACCAAGTCACCGGAATAGACATAGCTCAGAACAAAGCTGATAACTGCCACAAAAAACACGCCGACGAGACGGAAATAATCACTGCGCTGATAATCTTTACGTGCCCGATCCACTTGAGGCTCACGGATGACCAGTGTGGTAATAATCCCGACCAGCATAACCGCTGCCATCGCCAGATAAGTCCATTTCCAGGCATCATAGATATAGTTGCCTTTGGCTGTACCTAAATACGCCGCCAGAAACAGAGCTCCAGCCCCAGCCACAATCATCCCGATCCGGTAACCCGCGTTATAGGTGGAAGCCAGTACGGTCTGCATCTGGGTTTCGGCCAGCTCGATACGGTAAGCATCAATGACAATATCCTGTGTTGCCGCCGAGAACCCTAGCAGTACTGCACCCAATGCCATCTGCTGTAAATGCGCCTGCCCCAATGCCGGATCTGAAAAAGCCATAATTGAAATTGCACTTACAATCAGGATCTGGGCAATCAATAGCCAGGCTCGTCGACGACCTAAAGCTTTGGTTAGAAATGGCACCGGCAGCTCATCGATCAGTGGCGCCCAGACAAACTTGAATGAATAGCCCAGTGCAGCCCAGCTGAAAAAAGTCACCGCACTTTTACTGATTCCGGCTTCACCAAGCCATAAAGACAAACTGGAAAAGATCAAAAGAATCGGGACACCGGCTGAAAATCCGAGAAACAGCATGATCAGGGCACGTCGATCGAGAAATGCTGTAAATGCGGATTTCCAACCCGTCGTTTGTGTTGTCATTGCTTTGTTATTTTCCACGAAAACCAATTGCTGCTATTCAATCCTTTAATAACGTATCTTTCAACAAAATTTATATATTTCTCGCATGCCCTATTTTTTATTTTGTGGCAAAACTGACATGTTGGCTTGAATTTTTCAAGTAAATCTGTATACCTTAAACCTTATCCACGTCATATTTCGTTTTGGACTTTCAACAGTGACTCAGAGACTCGATCAAATTCATTCTTCAATTTCAAGTAATACAACTATATCTCAACAAAACATCAGCTCCGACCTACTTATCTCAGCCTTTGAACAAAGCGAAATTACACCAACCCTTGAAAAGACATGCCTGAAACCGGCACAACTGACGCGTATTGCCGATCCGGATAAAATCCCGGCATCGACCAAACGAATCAAGCCTTTGAATAATTTTCTGGGCCAAGACCGTGCCCGTGCTTCGGTTGAAGCCGGTATTGCCCTGCCATATTCGGGCTATAACATTTTTGCCGTGGGTACAGCAGGACTCGGCAAACGCACCATGGTGAAGCGTTTGCTACAGCAACACGCTAAAACCATGCAAACACCAAATGACTGGGTTTATGTCAATAATTTTCAGAATCCTCGTCAGCCTATCGCACTGGAATTTCCAGCCGGTCAGGGACCCAAGTTTCAGGCGATGCTGCATCAAAGCTGGCAATCTATTCTAAAACAGCTGGAGCGCCGTTTTACTGCAGAAAGCTATCACAACCGGATTGAAATGATTCGTCAGGAAACGGGTGATGAACAGCAACTCGCACTGATCGAACTGACCCGTGAAGGTGAAGAACTCGATCTGAAACTGATTTCTCGCAATGATGAACATTGTTTTGTGCCGATTCATTTAAAAGATGACAAAGTACAGGAAATGTCTCAGGAAGATCTGAATGCTTTAAGCAATAAAGATCGTGCTGAGATTGCTTCTAACATGCGTTACATGGACAAGAAACTGGAACGCCTGGGACTTCATTTGGGTGACCTGGAAGATGATGCGCGTGACCGTGTTCAAGTATTGAACCGTGATATCGCTAAACAGGTAGTCATGCCACGCGTTGAGCAGATGCTGACTAAATTCAAGCATGTCGAAGGTCTGAAACAATATCTGAAGCAATATGCTGAAGACATTATTAATAATGTTGAAATTGTACTGGAACAGGAAGAAGACGATTTTACCCCTGCCCAGTTTAGCCGCGTACCAGCGCGCTTCCAGGCCAATGTGATTGTCACCCATAAGCCAAATAGCGGTGCACCCGTTATTTTTGAAGATTTCCCGACGCATTACAATCTATTGGGTCATGTGGAACAGTTGACCCAAAATGGTACGATTACTACAGATTTCACACTGATCCGTCCCGGCTCCTTGCATAATGCCAATGGCGGTTTCCTGATGCTTGAAGCTGAACAATTACTGGAACAGCCATATGCATGGCAAGGTCTGAAACGTGCCCTGAAATCTGGGCATCTCAAGCTTTCATCTTTAGAGCATATGCTGACTCTCACCGGTAGCATTTCCATTGAACCAGCTTCTATTCCGCTGAATATCAAAGTGGTGCTGCTGGCAGAGCCAGAAATTTATTATGAAATTCTGGAACTTGAACCAGAACTAGGCAGTATCTTTAAAATCCGTGCTGATTTTACCGATACCTTGCAACGTAATGATGAAAATGAGCAAGCCTATATGCAGCTCATTGCTGACTATGTGCAATCAGATAAATTATTACCATTTGACCGTTCTGCATTATCTGCCCTGCTGACCGACTCAAGTCGTCAGGCTGAAGATCAGAGTTCCCTGTCACTACATGCATTAACGCTGGGCGACCTGATTCGTGAAGCGCATCATCATGCATTCGAAGCGGGTGATAAGATGGTGTCAGAAAAGCATATCAATACCGCACTGGATCATCGTAAATATCGCTTAGGCTATTTACGTGAGCTATTCTGGCAAGATCTGACCCGTGGCACTCAACTGATTGAAACTCGCGGTCATCGTCTAGGCCAAATCAATGCGCTGTCTGTGATTCATTATGCAGATGTTGAATTTGGTCTACCTTCACGCTTAACTGCTTCTGTATATCAAGGTGGCGGTGATATTCTGGATATCGAACGTAGTGTAGAACTTGGCGGTTCTTTGCATGCTAAGGGCGTGCTATTGATGGCCTCCTTTCTAAAAGCCCATTTTGGTCGTGAACAGACCCTGCACTTCTCTGCCGCTTTAGCTTTCGAACAAAGCTATGGTCAGGTGGATGGTGACAGCGCGACAGTTGCTGAACTTTCAGCGCTGATTTCTGCGATTAGTCAGTTACCGATCGACCAGTCCTGGGCGATTACCGGTTCTATGAACCAGCTTGGTCAAGTACAACCGATTGGTGGTGTCAATGCGAAGATTGAAGGTTTCTTCGATGCCTGTAAGTTGCAAGGCCTGACAGGTAAGCAGGGTGTGATTATTCCACGACAAAATATGCAGCATCTGATGTTACGTAAAGATGTCATTGCTGCAGTCGAAGATGGTCAATTCCATATTCATGCCATTGATAATATCGCGCAGGCTTTGGAAATCCTGATGGCACGTCCGGTCGGGACTATGGACAAGAAAGGCCGTTATAGCAAAAACTCGATCTTTGCTGCTGTGATGGAACAACTCGAATACTGGCAAGCCATTGAAGATGGTGCCGAGTTTGAGGAAGAACCTAAGAAAAAGAAAAAAAAGAAGAAAAAGAAAAAAGATAAGGCGCCTATAAAGGAAGTTCTGACCGATCCAGATACCTTAGCTGAGGCCTTGGTTGCTGAATCAAAAGAACTGGAAAAATCTGAGGGTCAGCAGGCAGAAGATTAATTCTGCCCCCTGCCTCACTATTCACCCATAAAAAAAGCGCTTCTCTCGGAAGCGCTTTTTCACATCTATCAGTTTAATCCAAGGATTAAGCTTCAGGTGCTGGACTGTATTGCTCTACTAAAGGCTGTAATTCACCTTTTTGGAACATTTCGAGCATGATGTCACTACCACCGATCAATTCACCATTGATCCAAAGTTGTGGGAATGTCGGCCAGTTCGCAATTTGTGGCAGAGTTGCACGAATATCCGGGTTTTCCAGAATATTAACATAAGCAAATGGACGACCAATTTGACTGAGTGCTTCTACCGCACGTGCAGAAAAACCACATTGTGGAAATTGTGGTGTGCCTTTCATATAAAGAAGTACTGCGTGCTTGGCAATTTGGTCACGAATTAACGCTTCGGTATCGCGTGCTTGTTCAGTCATTGATAAATCCTCAACTAATCTGTCTCGCATTATACCCAAAACAGAGAAAAACAGTACGTCTAAAGTAATAAATCCATTTTTATTTACAATTACCCTTTAAATCTGACCAAGTTTTTGCTTATATAAGTTTTTCTTTCCACCTAACAGTAAAGAGTTAGTCATGAACAATATTACCCTCGCTCCGGTACAAACTGATCAACCTTCACATTTGATGCCAGTCTTTGGTCGTCAACCGATCAGCTTTGTCCGAGGACGAGGTGCATATCTTTATACCGAAGATGGTACAGAGTATTTAGATGCCTTAACTGGGATCGCCGTTTGCGGTTTGGGTCATGCTCATCCAGTGATTGCTGAAGCAATTGCGGAACAAGCTGCAACCCTGATTCATACCAGCAACCTTTTTGAAGTGCCTTGGCAAACTGCTGCTGCACAGAAACTGGCTGAAGTCGCTGGCATGGAAGAAGTTTTCTTCTCCAACAGTGGTGCAGAATCGAACGAAGGCGCTATTAAAATTGCGCGTAAATTCGGTCATATGCAAGGTATTGCGTCACCAAAAATTATTGTAGCTGACAAATCTTTCCATGGCCGTACGCTGGCAACCCTATCTGCAACGGGTAACAAAAAAGTTCAACAAGGCTTTGGTCCATTGGTTGAAGGTTTTATTCGTGTACCTTTTGGTGATATTGAAGCCATTGAAGAAGCTGCAATTAACCATCCGGATATCGTGGCTATTCTGGTTGAACCGATTCAGGGTGAAGGTGGTGTCAACACTGCACCGCAAGGCTTTAGCTACCTAGAAGAAATCCGTCAGATCTGTAATCAGCACAACTGGTTAATGATGCTGGATGAAGTACAAACAGGTAATGGCCGTACCGGTAAATATTTTGCTTATCAGCACACCAATATTGTGCCGGATGTACTGACCACAGCTAAAGGTCTGGGCAATGGCTTCCCGATTGGTGCCGTGATGACTCAAGGTCGTGGTGTCGGTGTTTTGACTGCGGGTAACCACGGTTCGACTTATAGCGGTACTGCATTGGGTTCACGCGTGGTTTATACCATTATCGATATTATGCAAAAAGAGAATATCGTGGCCAATGCCGCTGAAAAAGGTGCATATATTGTTGAGCAGTTACGTAACCAGCTTGCAGATCATCAAGTGACTGTACGCGGTTTCGGTCTGATGATCGGGATTGAGTTGCCTAAAGACTGCGGTGAGCTGGTGGATATTGCACGCGATGAATACAAAACCATTATTAACGTGACTGCAGGTAATGTCGTTCGTCTGTTGCCTACCCTGAACATTACTCAGGAACAGGCCGATCAACTGATCGAACGTTTAGTGAAAATGATCAAGGCTTATCTTGCTTAAGTCTATCTTGAACAACAAAAAAGCCGCTTTAAAGCGGCTTTTTTGTTTATAGGGAATTTATGATGCGACTTGTAACAAACGTCCACCAGAGATCTGGCTAAAATATTGTTTCAATGCCTCCAGACAGCGCAGGACTTTAGTCGGTTGCTGTTCTCGATTAGGCATAACTGCATAAAGTGTGACTGGCGGAAGTTTCCATTCAGGCAAGACTTCAATCAGTGAACCATTTAATAAATCTTTTTTAACATCAAGATATAAAATCTTAGCAACCCCATTGCCTTGCAGGCACATGGCTTTTGCAACCAGGCTGTTATTGGTACTAAAGCGTGAGCTCAGTTCAAATTCAACCTTTTCTGCACTATGCACATGCTGAAAACTGAAATTCTGATGATTTTTAATATGCGTTAAAGGCAAAACATCATGATGTTTCAGGTCTTCAGGACGCGAGATAATGGCGGTCTGGTTAATATAGCTTGGCGCAGCAACAAGAATCTGTTCAATCTGCATTAATGGCACAACCTGAAGGTTGTGATCATCATCGTTCTGGTCAAATCGCAGGGCAATATCAATACGCCCTTCCAACAAATCAACCTCATGATTGTTTGTTTCCAGGTGGACTGTCAGGCCACGGTGTGCGGACATCCAGTGAGAAAGTGCAGGAATCACATGATTCGCACATACTTCCGGTAAGGATACAATACGAAGTTCACCAACAAGATCATCACGTAACTCGTTAATGCGAACCTTTCCACGCTCAGCAGCAGACAACATTTCCTGGCAGCTGTGAAAAAAAGCTTGTCCCGCTTCGGTCAGACTTAATTTTCTCGTAGAACGATTTAGAAGTACAACTTCCATATCCTGTTCTAAAGAGCGAATTTGTTGACTCACGGCGCTGGTTGTAATCCCTAGCTCACGTGCAGCACCGCTAAACGAGTTCTTTTCCACAACACAAGCAAAGACACCCATTGCTCGAAGTTGATCTAACATAAATTCCCCTCTAAACTTATGAGATGCTTCATCTTTTGATATTTTGATAAAAGCAACTCATTGTATTATACGGTGAAATTTACGTTTTGCATTATTTATTTAATTATTTGGTAAAACTGCTGTTGGATTAATCGGTTTTCCGTCTAAGCGAACCTGAAACTCAAGCATAGTACGGGTTGTACCAGTCGCCCCCATCTCGGCAATTTTTTGACCAGCCGTTACATTTTGGCCACTTTTCACGCTTAATTTACTGTTATGCGCATAAGCGGTGATATAGCCATTAATATGTTTAACTAATACCAGATTACCATATTCCTTCAGGCCATCTGCTGCATATACCACCTGCCCATCTGCTGCAGCAAAGACCGGATCTCCGACATTACCGCCATAACGGGTACCTTTGATATTTGCAGCCAGATCATAGTTTTGTAATACCGGACCATTTGATGGCTTGACCCAACGTAATCCCGCTGCTGTCGATACTGGGGTAATCGGTGCAGAAGTAGTGGTGGCAGGTTTTGGCGTAGTCTTAACAGTCGTTGGAGCTGGAGTGGTTGGCGCTGAAATCGCAATCGTTTGACGCTGAATCGGGGCAGCTTGGGTAACAGGTTGAGTCGCTGTAGTACGGCGCGCAGTAGTGTTATTTTTCAGGCGAATCGACTGACCCACATAAATACGATACGGTGGAGCAATATCATTCATCTCTGCCACACTGATATAGCTCAGACCATAACGTGCTGCAATGCCACTCAAAGTATCCCCAGAGCGTACCGTATAGAAGTCAGGCGCTGCGGCATAGCGGGTCATATTATTGACCTGAGGTTTAGTGGCACAACCAGTAATAATCATTGTGGAAACAACCACAGTGGACAAAACCAGAGTTTTGATGAAGCTGGTTGGTGAAGCATGAATGAAGTATTTCGGTGACACCAAGGACATTATCTTCCTCTCTAACATCTATACGGTTGCAAAAACCCAGTAAGATTAGCAAAGTTTTACTACAATATACTTGTAAGCTTTCATTTTTCACAAACTTATAACATTCATTAGATTTTATTTAGAATCTGGGCTTGAAAAGTGTGAAGTGCGTCATAGTTTGTGGCATCCATCTGAATTGGCGTCACGCTTACATAGCCATTGGCAATTGCAAAAAAGTCTGACTCGATTTCAGTTCCTTTATGTTTTGGCATTGCGACTGCTTCACCCGATAGCCCAATCCAGTAAACCTGACGACCACGTGGATCTACATGACTGGTAATCGGCTTGGACTGGCTACGGCGTCCCTGAAAGGTCACTTTAGTTCCTTTCAGCTCAGCCACATCAGGAATATTCACATTAAAAATATGACGCTCAGGCAAAGTCGGCAAACCTGCCGCAATAAAATCATGTACCCATTGCGCTGCAATGCGATAATCTTCTGGTAAGGTATAAGATCGAACGTTTTGCCCACATAGAGAAACTGCTAATGCAGGTTGTTTGGCCAGACGGCCTTCAAATGCAGCCCCCACCGTACCCGAGTACAGCACATCATCTCCCAGATTGGCACCACTGTTAATGCCGCTGACCACCAGATCGAATTCAACATCAAATAAGCCGTTCATGGCCAGATAGACACAGTCAGCCGGCGTGCCATTAACCGCCCATACATCGGGAGAAATCTGGATCGGTCTTAATGGTCGGTCTAAAGTCAGTGCACTGGAAAATCCGCTACGTTCACTTTCTGGAGCTACCACCACAACACGTCCTAAAGGCCTCAAGGCCTGCGCCAGTGCCTGTATACCTGGTGCAAAAACGCCATCATCATTGGAAATTAATATATTCACTGCAAAATCTCGTTGAGCTAAAAAATGACTCGCTAGGACATTTCATTGTATTAGTTCAGGAATTATATATATATTTGTAGCACGATATCCATTAATACATATGGCTTAAGATGATGAAAAAATTCTCTCTTTGGGGTACTTTGGCTTTAAGTTTGGCAACTTTTGTTTCTCCTGCAGTTATTGCCAATGATTTGACAGCTGAAGAAAATGACATGATCGTGAAAGAAGATGTCGCATCTGCACAGGTAATGATTGAAGTATGCCCGGGCATTATTGGTCAGAATGCAAAATTCGATACAACGATTCAGCAGCTGATTCAATCTTATCTAAAAGAATACTCAGACAAATCGATGACCTATCAAAAACTTCAGGCAGACAGTGAATACAAGACTGTGCTTGAAGAAGCACGTCAAGGTGCAAAACAGACTGCAAAAGACGAACAAAAAACAGCGTGTGAAGACGTTTTAGCTTATCAGGAATAAGGTCTTTCTCACTGAAATGAGACGATGCCAGCATCGTCTTTTTTCTCTTACACATTTCTTCATAATTCTACAGCTTCACTACATTTCCCCTCTTTTCAATTTTGAAAATATCTTTAAGCTAACAAATTATTGTTCTACATGTAATTTTTGAGTTTTTTGATGAAACATACATTAATTAAAAGTTTAAGTTTATCTGTTGTTGCTGGTATGACACTTTGGGGAAGCTCGGTTTATGCAGCAAATGAAAATATTGAAGTCACCCCGAGTCAGGAAATCACCAAGCAAGAATTAGCTGCAATTTATGTCCTTTCTGAAATTTGCCCAAGCATGGTCAAAGACAAAGCAAAATTCAATCAGGGTTATAACCAGCTGGTGACTGAATATTTGCCCGGCCAAAAAAATCCGGTTGAGCGCCTGAACCAGATGGTAAAACAGTCAGATTTTCGTAACATTCTGGCCGAAGCACAGAGTGATGCCAAAAAGGCTGGCAAGAAAAAGAATCAGGCCATTTGCAATGAGTTGGTGAGCTACAGTAAATAATCCACTTTTTGCGTGATTGCTTACAATACTTTTGAAATAACCCCGGGTTTCCCATAGAAGTCAGCCTAGCTTTGTCCTAAAATGCTAGGCTCTTCGTGCTTACATCAAGATATTGGAACCCACTAGAAATGACCCAAAAAACTGCCCTTGCTGCATTATTATTAATTCCTAGTTTTAGCTTTGCAGCAACTGTCTTATCTGCACCACCAGAATTGAATAATAAATCTTATGTGCTAATGGACTACGAGACAGGGCAAATTCTCGCATCAAAAAATGAAAATGAAAAATTAGCCCCTGCTTCAATGACCAAGATGATGACCAGTTACATCATCGAGCAGAAGTTATTAAGTGGTGAGCTGACTGAAGATGAACAGGTTCGCATGAATGAATCTGCATGGTGCCGTGGTAGCAGTGCAGAATCATGTATGTATGTGCCTTTAAATGGTACGGCGACTGCACTAGAAATGTTGCGCGGGATTATTATCCAGTCTGGTAACGATGCATCTAAGGCGATGGCTGAACATATTGCAGGGAACGAGGGTACCTTTGCACATATGATGAACCAAGAAGCGAAACGGATTGGCATGACCAATACCAGCTTCATCAACTCGACTGGTATGCCAGCTGAAGGCCATTATTCGACTGCGAAAGATATGGCAACTTTGGCTCAGCACATCATCAAAGACAGTTCAAAATACTATCCAATCTACTCTGAAAAAGAGTTTACTTTTAACGGGATTAAGCAAGGCAACCGTAATGCCCTGCTCTATACTGATCCAAGTGTAGATGGTTTGAAAACTGGTCATACTGATGAAGCCGGTTACTGCTTAACGACTTCTTCAAAACGCGGTCCGACTCGTCTGATTTCAGTGATTTTCGGTGCACCAACCATGAATGAACGTGCATCACAAACACGTGAACTTCTGGCTTGGGGTTATGCGAACTTTGAAACCAAAAATGTTCAACCCGCTAAACAGGTTCTAGCCAAGTCTAAAGTCTGGTTTGGTAAGGAAAATGAAGTTCAGATCGGACTTGCAGAAAACTTTAACGTGACTATGCCTAAAGGTCAGGCCAATGCCATCAAGACTCAATTGGTCGTTCAGCCTAAACTGACTGCGCCTTTACAACCAGGTCAAGTCGTAGGTAAATATGTGGCGACTTTAAACGGCAAAGTGATTGCTGAGAAACCACTTGTTGCACTGAAAGCAGTTGAAGAAGCTGGTTTCTTTGCCCGTATGCTGGATCATATCAAACAATTCTTTAGTAACCTGTTCTAATATTTATTATCAATATTAGATCTTACTAAAGCCAAAGCACACATTCATCGAATGTGTGCTTTTTTATTTTATAATGCTTATAAACTTTCAGGATGATACTGACATGAGCCAAAACATTCGCCCTTATCTGGATACTCGCCCGCAAGTCGCTGACTCTTGTTATATCGATCCGATGGCGGTGGTCGTAGGTGATGTCGTTTTAGGCGAAAATGTATCTGTATGGCCTTTTGCCGTAATTCGTGGTGATGTGAATCATATTCGTATTGGCAAGAACTCGAATGTACAGGATCATTCTATGTTGCATGTGAGTCATAAAAAGGCGGATAAACCTGAAGGTTCACCACTGATTATTGGTGAAGATGTGACGATTGGTCATCATGTAAAATTACATGGCTGTACCATTGGTAATCGTGTTTTAGTGGGTATCGGTACAATTATTCTCGATGATGTAATCGTTGAAGATGATGTGATGATTGGAGCGGGTTCACTGGTACCACCGAATAAGGTATTAGAAAGTGGGTACTTGTATGTAGGCAGTCCAGTCAAAAAAGTGCGTCCACTGACTGAAAAGGAAATAGCTTTCTTGCCTTATTCAGCGCAAAATTATGTGAAAGTCTCAGGTAACTACAAATAAATCGACAAACTAAGACTAGGCAGAGTAAAACTTGAAGTGCGACATAAACCACCTAATTAATTTAAAGGGTTTATGGAGTATATAAAATTGTCATACCATCATCTTAACTTTGAAGATCGTACTGCATTAATGCTTGAGTCAAGAA
>NZ_JBHDVN010000061.1:0-14915 GCF_046635365.1 Acinetobacter sp. NIOH-H-8 | reverse complement strand
AGAATGAAGAATGAAGAATGAAGAATGAAGAATGAAGAATGAAGAATGAAGAATGAAGAATGAAGAATGAAGAATGAAGAATGAAGAATGAAGAATGAAGAATGAAGAATGAAGAATGAAGAATGAAGAATGAACTTAATCAATAACCAGTTTCTAATCTATTTTTATTTTGATTGATAAATTTAGTTCGTACTTAAATTTTAGACATAAAAAAACCGCCTAATGCGGTATCCATATAATTAATCATTTTTATAGATGGTCGGAGCAGTAGGATTCGAACCTACGACCCCCTGGTCCCAAACCAGGTGCACTACCAGGCTGTGCTATGCTCCGATGTTCAACTCAAAAAAGTTGGGGTGAATGATGGGATTCGAACCCACGACAACCGGAATCACAATCCGGGGCTCTACCAACTGAGCTACATCCACCATCACGGTGTCTTCATTATTTAGACATAAAAAAACCGCTTGACGCGGTATCATTAATCCCAACCACCATGAAGAAGATGGTCGGAGCAGTAGGATTCGAACCTACGACCCCCTGGTCCCAAACCAGGTGCACTACCAGGCTGTGCTATGCTCCGATGTTCAACTCAAAGAGTTGGGGTGAATGATGGGATTCGAACCCACGACAACCGGAATCACAATCCGGGGCTCTACCAACTGAGCTACATCCACCATTGCCTTGGTTCTTAAATATCAAGCCACCAAAAATGGCGCGCCTGACAGGATTCGAACCTGTGACCATCCGCTTAGAAGGCGGATGCTCTATCCAACTGAGCTACAAGCGCTTTACTGATGATTTTCACCATCCGCCTTGAAGAATTGGTCGGAGCAGTAGGATTCGAACCTACGACCCCCTGGTCCCAAACCAGGTGCACTACCAGGCTGTGCTATGCTCCGATTCATCTCAGCTTTCGTATCAAGCTTATCGCTTGGTACGGTGTGCATTCTAGGCGTGACGCCATAAGACGTCAACACCTATATTTAAAAAAAATCAAAAAAACACTTCAAGCGTTTATTTATCAAGCATTTCAGACATTTTTTATACAAAATCTTAGCGTTTCAAACTAGCACTAAAATCTAGCATACGATCTAAAGGTAATTTAGCTCGCTGAGCTAAGGCAGGCTCAACATGAATCTCCTGATCACGATGTTGCAGAACATGCAAAATTCCCTCAAGTTCATTCATGGCCATCCAAGGACAGTGTGCACATGAACGACAGGTTGCTCCTTCTCCAGCGGTTGGAGCTTCAATCAGAATCTTATCTGGTACAGCCTGCTGCATTTTATAGAAAATACCGCGATCCGTTGCCACGATCAAACGCTGATGTGGCAAGGTTTGAGCTGCCTTGATTAACTGAGAAGTACTTCCAACTGCATCAGCAATTTCTACCACAGACATCGGTGATTCTGGATGAACCAGCACTGCCGCATCAGGATATAAGGCTTTCATATTGGCAATTCCGCGCGAACGGAATTCTTCATGAACAATACAAGCACCATCCCAAAGCAGCATGTCAGCACCAGTTTTATTCTGAATATAACGCCCCAGATGCTGATCCGGTGCCCAGATAATTTTCTCGCCCAAACTATCGAGGTGTTCAATAATCTCAACTGCACAACTTGAAGTCACGACCCAGTCAGCGCGGGCTTTAACCGCAGCCGAAGTATTGGCATAAACGACTACAGTATGATCAGGATGCGCATCACAGAATTTGGTAAATTCCTCTACCGGACAGCCCAAATCCAGTGAACAGGTTGCTTCAAGAGTTGGCATAAGGACGGTTTTTTCTGGTGAAAGTATTTTTGAGGTTTCACCCATGAACTTAACCCCGGCCACCACCAAGGTCGACGCAGGATGGTCACGCCCAAAACGTGCCATTTCCAATGAATCGGAGACACAGCCACCAGTCAGTTCCGCTAGTTCTTGTACTTCAGGATCACAATAATAATGCGCAACTAGCACTGCATTCTGCTTTTCCAGTTCAGCTTGAATCTGTGCGAATTTTTCCTGTTTGGCCTGTGCACTGATCTGATGCTCTTTGGGTTCTCCTAAACGATCTAAATGCGCCTGTACAATCGATTTGGCTTCATTGGCTATTAATTTGGTCGCATCATTCATAACAACTCTTACTCTACCCTCATGGCTCATTATTCAACGAACCTTTCACCCTACATCCCGGTCATCTCCAGCAAAATGCTTTTTGACCAGTCATTAAAAATCATAAGATATAAAAAAAGCCCCACAACGGAGGCTTAAGAAACAATCTGAATTATGAACGATAATCAGCATTGATCTTCACATAATCATAGGACAGGTCACAGGTATAGACTGTATCTTTTGCTTCACCCCGTCCAAGATCAACACGAATCGTCATTTCAGCTTGTGCCATCACACGTGCACCTGCCTCTTCGGTATAGTCTGCTGCTGCACCACCATCCTTGCAGATTTGTACATCATCTAACCAAACCTGAATTTTTGCAACGTCTAAATTCGCCACACCTGCATAACCGATTGCAGCCAGAATACGCCCCCAGTTTGGATCAGAAGCAAAGATCGCAGTTTTCACCAATGGAGAATGGGCGATGCTATAAGCCACGTCACAGCATTCCTGAGTATTGGCACCACCTTCTACGGCCACAGTAATAAACTTGGTTGCGCCTTCACCATCACGCACAATCAGTTGTGCAAGACGCTTCATGGTACGCATTAATACTTCAAGCACAGCAGCATAACGCGGATCTTCAACTGATGAAATTTCTGTTCCACCGGCCTGACCTGTGGCAATGAAAATACAAGAGTCATTGGTAGAGGTATCACCATCAATAGTAATGCGGTTGAATGACTGATTCACTGTCTCAGATAAAAGCTGTTGAACCAGTTCACGGCTGATTGGTACATCAGTCGCCACATAACCCAACATAGTCGCCATATTTGGGCGAATCATGCCGGCACCTTTGGAAATCCCGGTCATGGTATAAGTAATACCATCCAACTCGAACTGTTCAGATGCACCTTTCGGCGTAGTATCTGTAGTCATGATACCGGTTGCCGCATCAACCCAAGCATCATCACGCAATGAGTCTAATGCAGGCTGTAAACCACTGAGCAGACGCTCCATTGGTAATTGTTCGCCAATCACCCCTGTTGAAAATGGCAATACTTCTTCAGCTTTCACGCCTGCAAGTTCAGCCAGTTTGGCACAAGTGGCTTCAGCATTTGCCATACCTGTTGGACCAGTACCAGCATTAGCATTACCAGTATTGATGACTAGGTAACGTGGATTACCTGCCGCCAGATGTGCTTTAGAAACATGTACAGGGGCAGCACAAAAAGCATTCTGGGTAAATACACCTGCAACATTGGAGCCTTCAGCCAGTTCAAATATCACCAGGTCACGTCGGTTCTGATAGCGCACATACGCTTCTGCCGAACCAATTCTCACCCCTTTTACCACATGCATCTGTGGCATAGATACGTCACCAACTGCCATTTTTAAATGTCCAATATTGAAGTTTCATAAAAATACAGCTTAGTTGATCTTCATTAAAAAATCGAGCCAAAGCCAGATGAACACTCACTTTTCTTATGGTTTTTCACAAAAAAAACCAGTCATAGTGACTGGTTTTATTAAACTGGATCAAACTTAGTTTTTAGCCAGCTGGGTTGATTCACTCAATAAAGCCTGTTTCGCCTGTTGCTGACTTGCCGCAGAAAGCGCAGGGTTAGAAGCAACAATACGGTCTGCATTGGCTGAATTAGCTGCTGCAATCGCTGCAGTCTGCAAAACGATTGGACGGTTTGAATTATTAAAGGTATAGCGAATGCCGGTACGCGGACTTGCAATGGTCACCTGACCATCTGTACCCGTCTGAACCTGAGCCGTAGTTGGACCAATGGCCTGCTGAACTTTAGCAGGTGTCGTTGTTGCTGTTTCTGCAAAACTTAAAGTCGGGATTGCCAAAGCAGCAACCATCATCGTTTTTAATACTTTTGTCATTGTTTCTTCCACTTTGCGGTGTTCAATCTGCCATTAAATACCATTTAATCCAGTACAGTGCAAACAGTATTCACCACCTAAAAGTCCATATACATAAAAAGATCGGGACCAAATAGCCCTGATCTTTTTATAGTTTAGAAACTTAGCAGAAATTAGATCTTGCCATGACACTGTTTATATTTCAGACCTGAACCACATGGACAAGGTGCATTACGGCTTGCCGGTGCTTCAAAGACTGGTGCAACAGGATTAGCCTGCGCACTTTGTTCAGTGGTGATTTCATCTTCTTCAGCCAGTAATCCATCAAATTCCTGATGAGATAACTGCAAACGCATCGCTTCAGCCTGTGCCTGCTGCTGTGCTTCCATTTCAGCCAGTTCTTCAGGTGTTGGCACATGGATACGTGACAGATCAGTAATGACGTCAGACTTAATCACCCCCAGCATGTTTACAAACAGGTTGTAGGCTTCTTTTTTGTATTCCTGCTCTGGGTTTTTCTGTGCATAACCGCGTAAATGAATTCCTTGGCGCAGGTAATCCATCGCAGCCAGATGCTCTTTCCAGTGACGGTCCAGAGAGTTCAACATGAAATGACGTTCGAGTGATGCTGCAGATTCAGCGCCCATTTGTTCACGACGTGAACGGTAACGATTTACCACTTCTTCAGTAATTCGTTCAACCAGTGCTTCTTCGTCTAAACGACGATCCTGCTCTAACCATTGTGCGACTGGCAGATCAATCGATAAGTCTTCACGTAGTGCAAGTTCCAGACCTTCAATATCCCACTGATCGTGAATCGATTCAGGCGGAATATAGTTGGCGATCATGCCCTGCATCACTTCACGGATCATCTCTTCGATATAATCCTGCAATGAGCTTTCAGCCAGAATTTCATCACGCTGACTATAGATGATTTTACGCTGTTCGTTATTCACGTCATCGTATTTCAACAGGTTCTTACGAATGTCGAAGTTACGTGCTTCTACTTTGCGTTGTGCATTTTCGATTGAGCGTGATACCATTTTGTGTTCAATCGCTTCATCTTCTTTTAAGCCCATCGCACGCATCATGGCAACCACACGATCACCCGCAAAGATACGCATCAAGTCATCTTCAAGAGACAGGTAGAAACGCGATACACCCGGGTCACCCTGACGGCCCGCACGACCACGCAACTGGTTATCGATACGGCGAGATTCATGACGCTCAGAACCGATAATATGCAAACCACCAGAAGCGAGAACTGCTTCATGATTCGCCTCCCATTCTGCTTTCAGACGTGCTTCATCTTCAGGGGTTGGGTTTTCAATTTTGGCCAGTAGCGCTTTCCAGTTACCACCCAGCAAAATATCGGTACCACGACCTGCCATGTTGGTCGCAATGGTTACGGCACGCGGTGCACCTGCTTGGGCAATAATATCCGCTTCACGCTCATGCTGCTTGGCATTCAGGACTTCATGTTCAATACCAGCTTCTTTAAGCTTGTCAGAAAGAATTTCCGACGCTTCAATAGTAGCAGTACCAATCAGGATTGGCGCAACACCAGCTTCATGAACACGCTGAATTTCCTGAATAATCGCGTTGTATTTACCTTCACGATTCAGGTAAATCAAATCGTTCTGGTCATTACGGATCATTGGACGGTGAGTTGGAATAATTACCACATCCAGACCGTAAATTTCTTTCATTTCCGCAGCTTCAGTATCTGCTGTACCAGTCATACCGGATAATTTTTTATACAGACGGAAATAGTTCTGGAATGTGGTGGTTGCAAGGGTTTGGTTTTCCGGCTGGATTTCCAGACCTTCTTTTGCTTCAACCGCTTGGTGCAGACCTTCAGACCAGCGACGGCCCGGCATGGTACGACCGGTATTTTCATCAACAATGATCACTTCGCCTTCATGGATGATGTAATGCACGTTACGTTGATATAAATAGTGCGCACGAATCGCAGCAGTCACATGATGCAGCAAATTCAGATTAGAAGCTGAATACAGGCTTTCACCTTCAGCCAGCAAGCCCATTGCAATCAATTCACTTTCAATGGTTTCAAAACCGGTTTCTGTAATTTCAACAGAGCGCTGTTTTTCATCAATCCAGAAATGACCGCCATCCGGTACTTTTTCTTCTTTCTGTGCTTTTAACTTCGGTGGAATGCTGTTGATCGCTGCATAAAGCTGGGAGGAGTCTTCACTTTGACCAGAGATAATCAGTGGTGTACGCGCTTCATCGATCAGGATCGAATCGACCTCATCGATAATGGCATAAGTCAGACCACGCTGTTTTTTCTCAGCCAGCGAGAACACCATATTGTCACGAAGATAATCAAAACCGAATTCGTTATTGGTACCGTAAGTGATATCTGCTTTATAGGCTTCAGATTTTTCTATCGGGTTCTGCATGGAATAGATAATCCCGATGCTTAAACCCAAGAATTCGAACAATGGACGGTTTAATTCGGCATCACGTTGTGCCAAATAGTCGTTCACCGTGATGACATGGACACCCTGCCCGCTCAATGCATTAAGATAACAGGCCAGCGTTCCCATCAGGGTTTTACCTTCACCGGTACGCATCTCGGCAATCTTGCCTTCATGCAGGGTAATACCACCAATCAACTGTACGTCATAGTGACGCATTCCCATGACGCGTTTTGCAGCTTCACGACAGACTGCGAATGCTTCAGGAAGTAACTTATCTAGGCTTTCACCCTTATTATATCGTTGTTTGAATTCTTCAGTTTTTGCAGATAAGTCTGCATCGCTTAGGGCTGATATCGTCGGCTCGAGCGCATTAATCTTGTCTACGATTTTACGCATGCGTTTGAGTTCGCGCTCATTTTTGGTACCGAAGATTCCTCCGATCAGACTTGCCAACATGAATAGACTCTCTAAATCTTGCTTGTCAAATAAATATGTTCTTAGTCGTTATTATGGTGCTAGAAATTTGAACTACAAGGGTTTTGCCAGAAAACCAATGAAAAAACTCATCCTTCGTCCTAGCCCTGAGACCTAAGGCAAGGTAATGTAGCAAATTTTACCCATGCAATATAGTTAATTAGACGACTGATTTGTCTGATTCTGAATCAATAGCCTACTTCTTTATTCGGTTTATTCATAAGAAATTCTAAAAACACTATTTTAAATCATAAAAAAATTGGTTCATATTTATTCTCATCGACACATTACAAGATCAATTGAGGCAAGAAAAATGAGTTTACGTTTAGGCGATACCGCACCGAATTTTGAACAGCAATCTAGCGAAGGCTTAATTAATTTTTATGACTTTCTAGGCGATAGCTGGGGCATTTTATTTTCACATCCAGCCGATTACACCCCTGTATGCACCACTGAACTGGGCTTTACCGCAAAGTTAAAAGATGAATTTGAAAAGCGTGGCGTGAAAGCAATTGCCCTTTCTGTTGATGATGTTGAATCGCATCATGGCTGGATCAAAGACATCAATGAAACTCAAGGTACCACCGTTAACTTCCCGATCATTGCCGATCAGGATCGTAAAGTATCTGAGCTGTATGACTTCATTCACCCGAACGCGAGTGAAACCCTGACTGTACGTTCTCTGGTAATCATTGATCCAAACAAGAAAGTGCGTCTAATTATTACCTACCCTGCATCAACAGGCCGTAATTTCCATGAAGTATTACGTGTAGTCGACTCTCTACAATTAACTGACAACTATAAAGTCGCAACCCCGGCGAACTGGCAACATGGCGATGATGTGGTGATTGTACCTTCACTGAAAGATGAAGAAGAAATTAAACAACGCTTCCCTAAAGGTTATAAGGCAGTGACTCCTTATTTACGTCTTACGCCACAGCCTGAGCGAGGATAAGCGAAGCACTGCTTCGCCCGAGCGCAAGAACCATAGCTATGCTATGGCTGGTAAGGAATTAAAAGGACTCCTTTTTAATTTTGCGCAAGGCAAGCGTAGTGCGCAGTTTCCATAGTACTGCCCTTGCGCAAGACGAGAAGCTATGCTTCGAGTGATAACACCGAAACCACTGCTTTTCAGTTTTGCGCAAAGCAAACGAAGTGCGCAGTATTTGAAGCACTGCCTTAGTTTGTCGCAAGACAAGCGAAGCGCGTAGTTGCCAAAACACCGCTTTGCTTCGAGTGACGAATTAAAAACACTGCTTTTCATCAGTTTTGCGAAAGATAACCAAAGAACATAGTTTTCAATCACAATATTCTAAATAGAAGGTAAATCATTCAAAAAATCGGTAAATAACTCTCCACCATGAAAATGCTAGTCGTCATGCATCAACCATCATTTTCATGTTTAGTTTGATACCCACCGACGAGCCGGGTTTTCGAACTTTTCCCATCAAGCCTGTCTTCGGACAGGCTTTTTTTTGAAAAAGCCGATATTCTGTTGAAGAGAATGATTAAAAAGATGAGTCAGGTTGCAATGAAAAATAATTATGTACTTCTTCTGGTTTCCACGCTTGTTTTATCCGGCTGTACTCCAGCACTGCCTGAACAGGAACGCCCAATGCACTGGGGACAAGAACTGCATGAAGAACATAATTTTTATCAGATTAGCGATGAACTTTACCGAAGTGAACAGCCAAGCGATGAACTGACGCCCTTACTAAAACAATATGCCATTAATGTGGTGATCAACCTGCGTTCACGCGACAAAGATACGGATGTTTTTCAAATGAAGACCTCAAGCTTAAACATGTTCCCATTCATACCTGGGCTATGAATCGAGAGGATTTACTGAACGTAATGCAGTTGATTCAACAGGCACGGCAAAATAATGAAAAAATACTTTTACACTGCTATCACGGCTCAGACCGTACCGGTGCCAGTGTGGCCATGTACCGGATTATTTTTCAGAACTGGCGCATTGAAGATGCAGTACAGGAAATGAAGCATGGCGGTTATGGCTTTCATTCCATTTGGCGCAATATTGAAAAATTATTTACCCCTGAAAATGTAAAATGGATTCGCGAGCAACTCGCGAATCCATCTACAGAAACTTCGGTTAAGTAAGAGAGTTAACGCTTATCTAGCGGCACCCAGTCATTTACCCAGGCTGATTTCATGTTCAGGCTGGCATCAGACGCGATTTTCTTACGCAGTGCATCTGCTGTTTCACGGTCTTTAGATGGACCGACCATAATACGCACACCTTTAGATGTCTGGCTCTTGGTGACCTTGTAACCTTTGGCTCGCAGTTTGGCCGCAATGGCATCAGCATTGGCTTCATTGGCAGCCAGTGCCACCTGCACCATCCACTGCTTATCGCTTTCACCTTCAAGAAGTTTACGGGCTTTTTCAGCTTCAGCCTTTTTCTTGGCTTCTTCTGCTTTATGCTTCTCTTCAGCTTTGCGCTTCTCTTCTGCCTTACGTTTTTCCTCAGCAGCTTTATGCTCAGCTTCTTTTTTCTTTTCAGCCGCTTTGTGCTCTTCCTCGGCCTTACGTTTTGCTTCAGCTGCCTTATGCGCTTCTTCAGCTTTACGTTTCTCTTCTAGCTTACGTTTTTCCTCTGCAGCCTTCTGCTCTGCCTGTTTCTTGGCAGTATCAGCTGAAGTTTGGGCTTTTTGCTGCTCAAGCTTCTGCTGTTCTAACTTTTTTTGTGCAGCAGCCTTGTCTTCAGCCAGACGTTTTTGTTTAGTCTGTTCATCTTCAGCCAGTTCAGGCGGAATATTGTCTGAACTTTGCTGTCCCATACGATGGGCATTCAAAGCGGCATATTCTTCTGCCGCACGACGTGCTGCATCTGCCTCAGCCTGCTGTTGCATGGCTAAAAATTCAGCTGCACGAGCTTCCTGTTCAGCTACTGCTTTTTCGCGGTCACGACGCTGCTGTTCCAGCAGACGTTTTTCTGTTTCCACATCGACTGTTAAAGAACCTAATGAATTGTTGACTGTATCTTTTGATTCTACTTCTGCAGCCAGTGCCGGGTTTTGCTGACGATCCTGATGAATTTCATTTTGGCCTTTCAGGAGTAATGCTGCCAATAAAACACCACCACCTAGTAAAACAACGCCACCCATCCAGCGTTGTTTGTTATTCATTGACATTCTTCCAAATACTCCCATACCGCTTCTAAGGTATGAAATGATCCACATACCAAAATCAGCTGATTATTCTCTGTTTCATCCAGCGCTGATTTAAAAGCTAATTTTACATTGTCAAATTGTTCTATCAATTCACCTTGCAGTGCATCAGTCAAAAGTGTGACCTCTACCGCACGTGGTACAGATAATGGTGCAATTTTCCACAAATGAACAGTGTCTTTCAACAACTTGACGACAGAATTTATATCTTTATCTGCCAGCATGGAAAATACACAAATAACTTCCTTATATTTCTTGTTGTAATTTAAATAATTGCGTAATTGTTTTAACAGGAACTCTACCCCATGCGGGTTATGTCCGGCATCAAAAATGACGGTCTTATTCTGAATTTCTCGGACTTCAAAACGACCCGGCAATTTAGCTGCCTGAATTCCTTCCGCAATCGCTGTCTGGTTGACTTCCAGACCACTCAGCAAGATCGCTGCAACCGCTGTCGAAATATTATCCAGCGCCAGTGAACCTGTCGGCAATTTTAAAGTCGTACCCGACGATGCAAAAGCCCAGGTTTTGCCATCTTCAAAGGCTTCATAGAAATAATCACGGTTGATAGCATACAACGGCGCATTGCATTCAGCAGCTTTATCCAGAATGGCTTGTGGAATATCTTGCTGACCGCCAAAAATCACGGGAATATTCGGACGGATAATACCAGCTTTTTCAAAAGCAATTTTTTCAATGGTATCACCGAGCCAGTCGGTATGATCCAGTCCGATATTGGTGATGACCGCAACATCCGGATTAACTACGTTGACCACATCCAGACGACCGCCCAATCCGACTTCCAGCACCCACACATCACACAGTTCATGTTTAAAAATCACAAATGCAGCAAGTGTGGTTGCTTCAAAGAATGACAGGCTTAAATCGCATTCGCGACGTGCCCGATCGACTTCAACAAAAGCATCAATCAGCAACTGATCTTCGACTTCAATCCCGCGTAATTTCACCCGTTCATTGAAGCGATATACATGAGGAGACTGATACAGTCCGACTTTAAATCCCTGAGCATTAAGAATGGCAGCCAGAGTCGTGGTCGTTGAACCTTTACCATTGGTTCCGGCAACCGTCAGGACTTTAGCCTCCGGATTGATCACCCCCAGCTTTTCAGCCACAGGAATGACACGTTCCAGACCTAAATCAATCCCCGTAACGTGAACATGGCTCCAATAATCGAGCCATGTATCAAGTGAATCAGTTGCTAGTGGTGCTGTGTTCAAGGCAGGTTCATCAATTTCGTGATAATACGATAAACTGTATCACGTAATGCATGACGGTGAACAATCTGATCGATTACACCATGATCAAGCAAATATTCAGCGCGCTGGAACGGTTCATCCAGTTTTTCACGTACAGTTTGTTCGATCACACGTTTACCCGCAAAGCCGATCATGGCTTTCGGTTCAGCCAGATGCACATCACCCAGCATGGCTAAAGATGCAGTTACACCGCCGTAGACTGGATGGGTCAATACCACCACATAAGGCAGACCTGCTTCTTTCAAACGCTGAATCGCTGCTGAAGTACGTGCCATTTGCATCAAAGACAGCATGCCTTCCTGCATACGCGCGCCACCAGAAGCTGCAAAACAGATTAGAGGTTGATGTGTTTCAATCGCACGCTCGGCTGCCTGCACAAAACGGTCACCCACTACGGTACCCATAGAGCCGCCCATGAAGTCGAATTCAAATGCGGTTGCAATCATTGGTACACCTTTCAGCAGACCTTGCATCACGATCAGTGCTTCAGTTTCACCCGTTTTCTTTTGTGCTTCCGACATACGCTCAGGATAAGCTTTGCTGTCGACAAATTTCAGTGGATCTTTGGCCGTAAATTCCTGACCCATTTCAGTCTGTACCTGATCAAAGAACCAGTTCAGACGGTCACGTGCTTTCATTTTCAGATGTTCATCGCATTGTGGACAAACATAAGCATTAAATGACATTGCAGTACGTGTCACCAAAGCATGACATTCAGGGCACTCAATTGTTGGCTCTGTGAATGTCGCTTTTAGGGTGGTTTGCTCATCAGGTACATGAATGCCCGGAACAATACGCTCCGTCCATGGGGTCGATGGGCTCAGAATTTTGCCTGATTTCACTTGTTGACTCATACTATAACTCATCGAGCGCTGCTCGAAGCTCCTTGACTTTATTCACCGTCGCAATAACGGCTTGTTCTGGCGCGAGGGTTGCAAACTGTTTTACAAACGCACTCCCCACAATAACTGCATCGGCAGCAACACCCATCGCTTTCGCAGATGCGGCATCACTGATACCAAAACCAACGCCTACAGGAACTTCTGTCTCTGCCTTAATTTTCTGAATACGTGCAGCTGCTTCAGATACATCTAATGTTGCAGCACCCGTCACACCTTTCAGCGACACGTAGTAAATAAAGCCACTGGCTTGTTTCACTACATGCTGAATACGCTCATCAGTTGAGGTCGGAGCCAACAGGAAAATCTGATCCATTTCATATTTTTCCAGCACTTGGCCCAGATCTTGAGCTTCTTCAGGAGGAAGATCGACCAGAAGCACGCCGTCTACACCGCATTCATAGGCATAAGCCACAAACTTTTCATAGCCAATGACTTCAACCGGATTGAGATAACCCATGAGTACCACTGGTGTTTCGCGGTCTTTCAAGCGAAATTCTTTCACCATGTGCAGTGCATCTAGGGTATTGGTGCCACCGGCCAGCGCGCGTTCAGCGGCCAGAGCAATCACCGGACCATCTGCCATTGGATCTGAAAAAGGAAGACCCAGTTCAATCACGTCGACGCCAGCGTCCACCATCTGGTGCAGCAAAGGTACGGTTACCTCTGGATGCGGGTCACCAGCCATAACATAAGAAACTAAAGCTTTACGCTGTTGAGATTTAAGTTGTCCAAATCGTGTGGCTAAACGTGACATAGGGCTGAGCTTTCCTTAAGGTGTTTCAAACTTGAGACATTGACTATGTAGAAATACAAGACATCGCATTGTAACGCTATTTTTTGTACATTGAACAGTGTGCAACATCGACCTCTGGCATTTCATTTCCTGTGCGAGGATTTCAGAACAACCCGAAGGGATCTATTTACGATTATTTTGATTTTTTTCTCAATGATCAAAGATGCCTAATTTTGGCATTCCCTAAAATGTTGAATATTTAGATAAACTTATTTTTATTATAGAAAAATTAATAAAAATGCAGATGTTAGCGCATTCATTTAAAGTTTTCTGAAATTGCAAAACCTGTTTTATACTAGCCCCATTCTCTTATTTTTTTATCTCCTATGCAGACTGACTCTGAAGGTACAGTGCAGGCGCGCGCCATTGCACTGTTGCCGCTTATTGTATTTTTAACCATCTTTTTAGGTAGCGGGATCTATCATTCTCTGATCGGAACTGAATTTGCGTTTTATCAGATTAAAGCGCCTGTTGCCGCCCTGCCCGCGATTATCTTGGCTGCATTAGTGTATCGTGGCAAACTCAATCAGGGTATTGAAGAATTTCTTAAAGGTGCCAGCCATCCCAACCTGATCCTGATGTTCATGGTGTTTATGCTAGCCGGTGCTTTTGCCAGTGTTAGCAGTGCGATTGGCAGTGTTGATGCCACCGTACAAATGGGCCTGTCCGTTATTCCTCCGAGTTTTGTCTTACCGATGCTGTTTGTGATTTCGGCATTTATTGCGACGGCGATGGGTACCTCGATGGGAACCATTGCCGCCTGTGCACCGATTGCCTTTGGCTTTGCACAAGTGACCGAGATTCCGGTGGTTTATGCAATTGGCGCCGTGGTCGGTGGAGCAATGTTCGGTGATAACCTGTCAATGATTTCCGACACCACCATTGCCGCAACCAGCAGCCAGAAAGTTCAGTTACGTGACAAATTCAGAGTCAATGTCTGGATTGCTGTACCGGCTTCCATCGTCACGATTTTGATCTATATCTTCAATGCAGGCAGTTTTAGTCCAGTGGGATACAAGGACTTTAACTGGATCCTGATCCTGCCTTATATTGCGGTGTTTTTACTGGCTTTTAGCCGTCTGCATGTTCTGGCGGTTTTAACCATCGGTGTCGTGTTATCGGGTTTATTCGGGCTATTTGCTACGCCAGATTTCAATATCCTCAAGCTGAACACTTCCATTTATGATGGCTTTGTCGGCATGTTTGAAGTGGCACTGTTATCCATGTTCCTGGGTGGCCTGTCTGCGATCATGCAACGTGAAGGTGGTTTACGCTGGCTGATCGAACGCATCTACGCGCTGACTCGCTTATTTAAAGTAGGCCGTCAACGTGCCGGTGAAATCGGGATCAGTTTCTTGGTCGTATTTTCCAACCTGTTTGTGGCAAATAATACTGTCGCAATTATTCTGGCTGGTGATATGGCCCGTGAAGTGGCGAAAGAATACGGGGTTGATCCAAAACGTGCCGCCGCCCTGATGGATATTTTCTCCTGTGTGGTACAAGGTCTGATTCCTTATGGCGCACAATTATTACTTGCCTGTTCAATTGCCAAACTTTCTCCAGTCGAGCTAATCGGGGGCGTGTATTATTGCTGGATTCTGGCAATATTTGCAGTGATCTCGATTGCTTTCCGATACCCTAAATTAAAAACAGCTTAAATTAATTCATGAAATAAAGCGGCCAATGATGGCCGTTTTTTTATGCCTGATCCTATTTTAACTGTTTGGCTCTAGACTAGCAGATTTACACTTAATTTTACCTAATGAGGTTCCACAGCTCAGTTGCTAACTCATTAGGTTCCCTCATCCAACGCCATTCAGTTTCTTTAAGATGATAATCAAAGTACTCTTTT
>NZ_JBHDVN010000060.1:0-15113 GCF_046635365.1 Acinetobacter sp. NIOH-H-8 | reverse complement strand
TTCACTAAAAACTGCTCGAGGTACACCAACCAAGCGCTGGAATTCAGAATCTGAAAAACGATTTAATTTCTGATATTTCATGAAATCTATATTGAGGCAGTTTTTACTTTCGCAAGAGGTCTAATAATTCATATATTAAATCAGAGATAATACTCGTAAAGTCAACTCCAAGAAATAAATGAGATGAAGTAGTATTTAACTTCAGACTGTTTAAAACCAATATTCCATAATTTTCTACATTCATCTCATAAAGATTGTCAAAAAGGGTAACTAAAGAATTTAAATTTAACTATTAAAATTAAGTTACTTTAGTTCCTCAATGTTAGGATTATTTTCTGAATACTCATATTGAGATAATAATTCCCAGCATTCATTTTTCTTCGCCCATTCAGAAATCATCCTTCCTTTGGCTGTTTCATGCAGGTATTTATTAACTTCCTCTGACCAAATCAGAATCTGTTTAACAAGTCCTTCAGAAAGCTTTTGATTTAACCAGATTTTTTGAAAGTTAATACGGCTTCCAATTTTTTGAGACACAATTGCTACTGTATATGCAGTTATATTAGCTTGGAAAGCAGGAAATTTTGACCTGATAACTTTCTGTGCGGTTTTGAATATAATAGTTTGTGCAATAATATTTTTATAATAGGTGACATCAAATTGTAACTGCTTATCCTCATCGGTCGACTGGATCATATTCATAAATGCAGTAAAGTTCTTTTGTCCCCCTAAACTCACCAGATCAGGCTTTTGCTCCCATGCACAAACATATTTGGCTAATTCAGTTTTAGTAATTTTTCTGCTAGTAGGTATAAGCTCCTGTATGCGTTTAATGCCAGCAGGAGTTTTGCCCTCACGCTCAAGCATTACTTTATAGCTACCCCCAGCTCTTTCATAGAACCATCGACTTACACCATCAGGGCAGTAAGTTGATAGTGCCAACTTTTCAAGATTAATATGATAAGGTTTATTCGCTGAGAGATCTGATTGCTTAACCGCATTTTGGCTATTCGCATAGCGTGAAATATCTGAAATCAGTTGCTCTTCTTCCAGAGGGTCTGTTTTTCTTAAAACAATGATTTTCGCAGGTACATGTACAGCTTTCAGGTTAACTGCTGGATTTTTTTTCTTGGTAAAGAACATGGAAGCTGTTGTTTGTCCTCCATTGACGATTTGCATTCCCTTTAACCAAGAGATACCAATGCCACCGTTTTCTAATCTACCTAAATGTGCTTCATCTGCAATAATTACCACACCATTGTTGTAAGCCATGAAACGTTCTGGCTGATCAATTAAAGTATCACGGATACCTTTATTTACTTTTCCTGTCTGACTTAAAAAAGATCTAACGTTTGCCTCTAGAATACGTGGTCCATACTTTTCATATACATATCTTAAAGCCTCTCCAGGAATTACAGTCATTGCATAATCATACTCTCCATGCTCATTTGGAACCCACACACATGGAAGTGGACTACCAGAAACTTGTTCAAAATTAACAATGAGTTCATCTCTAGGCTTACCTTCCTGTAGATGATTAAATAATCGCGAGATATCAATAACTTCAAGTTTTATTGTTTTACCTTGTATTTCTCTATTCTGAAATTGACGAGTTTTTGCCACCCTGTCTGTTAACACATAAATCCTGATCTGTTCAAATTGTGAATAACCTTCTTCTATTGTACGAACCAGTGGATATGCTTCATGAGACTCATCCATTTTTGAAGATAGCTTTTTTTCAACACAGTATTTGAGAAATCTCAAACAGCGTTCAGCTGCTGCTTTAATTTCTGAGTCAGGAATATTTTCTAGCTCGTTATTGCCACTATATTCAGTAACATATAGATCTAATTGGTCTGCTTCTTCAGAAATTGAGTAACCACTTAACCTAAGAATACCAATAGGATGTATTTGCGCGTGATAACGACAAACCTCAGGCTCGAATGTCATACCAATTTCGGACATGTGCTGAGTAACAATTTCAGTAAATATAACTTCTGCATATAAACCTTGTGGACCTGATTCTTCAGTACGCGTAGCTATTTCAGTTTGAACATCATTCTGAATATTTTTTAAAAAATCAATTAATTCCACTATTTCCAATTCCTAATTTTTGAAGGACTATACTTAAATCTATAGACTGGTTTATAAAGGGTGTTAAATCTATTTCATATTTAGCCTGTCTTATATTTACAGCAATATTTCCAGGTACTAATCGTGGAAATTTTTCATCCACTAGCCAAAAATATGAGTTTTCGACTTTAAATTTACGAGTGTAATTTTCTGCAGCGCTTTCTAGATACCCCACTCGTAGAAGTAAATTATTTAGCCGTGAAAGCTCCGATGGAAAGCCTATTAGTTGTTCCCGTATTAAATTTATACGTTCAACCAAGGTCAAACCTGTAGCATTAATAGAAAAACGATACCCATTTACAAACAATGGTGAAATCTGACTATCATCTAATTGTTCTAATGATCCAATTTTTGCGATAAAACCATTACTTGATAAAGTACTTTTAATTTCAATAGCGCCTGTACCTAACTCAAAGTCTTTAAGGCCATCTAAAGGTCCTATCCATGCATCTAACACATCACTTATTGGTATATTTGCTGAAATTAGACTCGATAATGTTTCTAACTCTCCAATTAAACCTAACTCAGCTTCTTGCGAAAGAGTTTCAACACCTTTTCTCATGAATGAAAGCCAAGCATTTATTCTATTGATGAATAACGATATTAATTGATTTTCATTTAGGGTTTCGTTCTGAATAATGGTATTACATACATCAACAGCCATCTTTGTAAATAGCTCTAAATCTCCATCAACCTGACGTATTAAAGCTAATCCTTTTTTAGAATCTTCATCTTTAAGTTGCTGAACTCTAAAGCCTTGGGCAACTGGTAACCTATTATTTGAAATTGAAATATTTGAATGATTAATTTCTAAAAAAATAGCTTGTTCATTTGTAGAGAGACTACAACCTGTAACAAGTAACCAGTTATTTTTATTATAAAGAGGGATGGTACTCCATCCCTCTTTATTCCCACTTGAAGATAATGCTCTCCAAGCTAGTTGAATTTGTTGATCAACTGGCAGGGCCATAGTAACTCTCCCATTCAATATTATTTACTTTGTATTCAACTTCTTCACTTAATTTACTGTAAGGAAAACTGCAAGCAAATCCAACAAATGGATGTAACCTTTGTACTTCAAAATTATTATTTTCTACGTCCTCTGGCAAATATATAATTAATAGTCCCTGGTCAGGTCGTCCCTTATTACCATTAACTCCATTACCACGAATATAACGACAATTTATACCACTAGGATTACTAACATTAACTGGTTTTCCAGGGTTTTCAGCTTTAAAGATTTCAATCGTCCTAATTAGGGCTGCATCCCATTCTTCATTACTTAAATCAAGAGCTTCGTCTGTTGGGGATAATAACCTACGAATAGCATATCGATCCTCATGTCGGCCATTGCTAGTACGTTGAGCTTTATGAAGTATTAAAGAATCTGATAGTTGTACAGGGTGATCTTTAATACTCCCCCCCATTAAAGCGATATTCCATGACGTTAGTTGCCCTGCCTCTGCCATTTTTTCAATAAAGCTTTTCAACATTTTGCTATTGGCTTTAATTGATTCTGGATGTGTTATGTATTGCTCTAAAAAGTCTAGAATATGTGTGTATGAGATACCTTCCCAATAAAAATTATTTGAGCTTAACTTGTGCGTATTCGTATGTTCACGTAAACGTAGTGGTTTAGTCTGAGGATGATCTAATAAATTAATTAAATGAGTTAAAGCTTCAAAATTATTTTTCAATACTTTTTCATCTTTCAAAAAACTTACTGTTTCACTAACAGTCCCGCTAAAAGACAATTTTAGAGTTTTCGCAGTACGCATTTTCAGAGGTGAGGTAACCATTAATACTGGATGAGACTTCACCTTAAGACCATAATCTCTCGGAGTTCCTCCACTTTCAACCATAAGGTTAAATTCTTCTCTCAACTCTAATGAAGCATCAGCAATATGTTCAAACCATTCAATAAGTTCTGAAGTAGTATATAGTCTGCACAGATCGAGATAACCTGTGCGATAACCAAACCAGCGTCCCATTTGCATTAATGTGTCATACATTTTTGAAGCACGTAAAAAATAACTGACGCAAAGCCCTTCTAATGTTAAGCCTCGAGCTAATTTATCCCCCCCGATTGCAATAACTTTCAACCCGCTAGCACTATCAGCGTAATCAAGAGCGTCTTTTGCTGTTCCATTAATTTTACGCACAATGACTTGCTCAATTACTTCTGGCAATAATTCTTTTACTTTTTCCCAAGAAGGCAACGATTCGACGCATAAGTCAGGCAGATCACTATTCATCTGTTTGTTTGTTGGAATGAAATCATTCTCCCATAACCTCTCTAGTCGATTTAATATTGCTTGATTATCAATACCTCGTATTAATCGTTGGCTAACATTTTTTATATATTCATCAACTTTTTTATGAACATGGTTTTGAACTAAGTTAAATCGCGTTACATGTATTAACATTGAACTGTGTTCAGCACCCTGCTTACGTGCTTGCCGTACCCCACAAGAAAGAATAAAAGCATCTATAGCTTCAACTAAAGATAATGGAATACCGAATTCTGAATCATGATAAGGTTCATGCTTACTATCATGTTTTATCGGCATCCATCCTGTTAAACCATCATTAGTATTATGGTCATCAATTTCATGGATTATAGGTAATTGAGCCTTACGTGAACCACTACCATCATTAAGTCCGAATATTCTTGAAGGACCTATATAGTTTGAAGGTGATGCTAAATTTAGAATAAATGATTCAGGAAATAAGTCTTTCCCTTCTTTCTTTGTTTCACCTCGCTCGTGAATAAAAATATTTGCAAACGGTGTTGCTGTATATCCTACATATGCTTTTCTTGAAAATAGCTGTAATAATTTTCTTATACGTCGATTGATTGCCTTTGGCTGATAATCTTCCTTAGCTTCACCTAACTCATCAAATATTTGCTCCCCTGTATCAACAGAGGCATGATCAGCTTCATCATCAATAACAAGTAACGGAAGATTAGTTACTATTTTAAGTCCAGTTTTCGGATCAATTGTATTTGCTGCATTGTCTAGAATCCATTTATGCAATCTTTTTAAAACTGTCTTATTTTTTTTTACTACAAATAGCCATGGTCTATGTTCTGGGGTAATACCAGTAACCTCTGCCAATTTTTTACTTAAATCTCCATTTTGTGTTCTATTAGTTACATAATTTGGCCTTAGAGCTCCAGAATCAATATTACCTACGCCAATAATTTTAATTTTTTCTGGATCAGGATGAGTTTCATAACCTAGAAATCCTTCATCCAAGCGCATCTGTGTTTGAGATCTTAGATTATTATGCATTCCAGCTAAAACAATAATAATCTTATAACCTGCGTCTGCAGCTTTACATATTAACCCTGTAAAGTTTCCTGTTTTCCCTGACTGAACATGGCCAACAACTAACCCTCTTCTATCCCAAGCATCTTTACGTGTAGGATCTTCCAGCAAACCTAAAATTTCGTCTGTAGATTTATCTAAAGCATTTAAACTAACCCAATCTAATTTTTTTTCTTGCCATTCTTTATAACGTTCCCAATATCTCCAGTCTTTTTTTCTTTCAGTAGTTAACCAAGCAACATGACCTATATTATTTATAAGAATACTATCTTGACCAATCCAAATACTATTACGACGAATTAACTCATCTATTACAAAATCATAATCCAGATTTTCTCTAAATTTTGCATATAATTTCATACTAAGAAGTGAATCCACTGTTTCAATAATTTTTTCTGGAGTAATAAGTGATTTATCTTCTTCACTTAACAGAAGTTCTTGAACAGTTTTAATTACCGTTTTTTCGTTCTTGTGATGCTCTGGATACATTTACATTTCTTCCTCAAATATTGAAATTTATTCAGACAATTCTTCAATTAAATTTCCATAACTGTTAAACGGCTCAGTCTTATGCAGACTTTTCTTTGCTTGTTCTGGTGTCATACCTTTTATTTGAATCATATTCCTGTATAAAGTGGTTAAGACTTCTAGAACCTCAGTAGATGGTTCACCAGAAAATCCTGTATGAGGTGCTTCCTTATTCTCTGCGGTATCTAACCATATACGTTGAACAGGTACTGTTTCTTCAATGACTCTCAGCATAGCTTTTAAATGAGGTAACAAGTTCCCAGCATTTTCAATTACCGAGCTAATAGCTGGGTGCTCAAGATCAATTTTATAACGCATACCACTAGCTGAATGTTCAGCCTTCCAGGCTTGCTTGACTTCGCTCTTATCAATCGTAGTTCTAGTAATTTGGCCACGAGAAATAAAAACTTTTCGCGCCCTATTTCTTGTATCTTCAGCATGACTAGCCAACCATTTGCGCAAATAGACTGGTGGTCGTGCAACAGCTTTTCGAATATCAATTTCCCACTCTTTATCCATTGTATTGGGGATATCAAGTCTTATTCTCACCAGCTTATGAATTTCATCCTTCACCCAAACTTTTCTTTGGGAATCTGAAGACTTAAGACCTAACCAGCTACCTGCCACTATTAACCGCTCATTGCGATAAACATAAAAACCCTGTTGAGCTATCCATCCATTTGGTCCTTCTGCTTCTTTCAGCTCTTTCGCAGTTAAACGATCTTTATGAGGTAATACGTGACATTCAATTTTAATCTTCGTATTTTTAAAAGGCTGAACTGGAGAATTCCAAGGTTTGGATGGGTGACCTGACAAAAAGGGATCCCACGGTTTAATAGCTTTACCATTTATTTGGATAGTAAGTTTTTCTTTATTTTCCAGATAACGGTGGAAGACCATAGATAAATGAGATTCGATCTGATCTATAAGATTTAACCAGTCATCAACAGTAAACTTTGAAGATATGATCCTATCCAGTTCTTCCCAAATTACCATTGTTCCATGACCAGAATCATTTAGATCTTTAGTCAAATCTTCAAGTTCTGGAAATGGACCTTCTAATAAATGCCATCCACCATCCTGCTGATTGGCCAAGACATCTAAATCCCATCTGAGGCTATGAGTTCCATCCTTACCACAAGATACGACAGTCAATTTTCTACATTGAGAAAACGATGCAGTTTTAAGCCCCAAACCAAAACGTCCAAGATCTTTAGCATCCCTTTGTTCTAATGGGCTTCTCCCCCCTAGTCTCATTGCCTTATCAATTTCTTCAGCATTCATGCCATTACCATTATCCCAAACAATGACACGACTCTTTTGACCATCCCAGTTAAAAAGTAGATCAATATTATTTGCCTCAGCACTAATACTGTTATCAATGATGTCCGCCAATGCAGTCGCTGTGTTATAACCCAATCCCCTTAAAGCTTCGATCATTGCACTTGCTTGTGGAGGGGCATTACGAGATTTAATATGGCTATGCATTGCTTACTTCCTTCGTACTCTCTTCTTCTTTCAGGTCTTCTTTTACAAACGTAATAAAAGGTTCCAGATATTTAGAACGTGAAATGTGTCTTAATTTGTTTAAAGCTTTTGCTTCGATTTGTCTGATACGTTCTCGGGTAACATTAAATTGGCTACCAACTTCTTCAAGAGTAAGATCATTATCATCTTTAAGACCAAATCTTAGTTCCAAGATTTTTGCTTGACGCTCGTCTAAGTCAGCCAGCTGTTTATAAATCGCCCTTCTTAAGTCAGCTGCCAAGATCACATCTTCAGGACCAGAAAACGGGCTAATTATTTCATTCTCTTTTAAATATTCATTTTCTTCATCTAAGATATCATCAAAAAATACTACGGCATGATTAGCACTTATTGCCTTTTTAACATTCAGCTCTGAACATCCTGCTTTATGTGCCAGTGATGAAATCGTAACTGGTAAACTTTCTGCTTCCAGAGCTTTCCTTGCATTTTCAACAGAACTGACTAATTCATACATATGTACAGGTAATCGAATCAATCGATTAGTATTAGCTATCGCTCTGGTAATTGATTGTTTTATCCACCAAGTTGCATATGTTGAAAATTTATAACCCAATTGATAATCATAACGATCAACTGCAGCTAATAGCCCTATGTTACCCTCCTGAATAAGATCCTCTAATGGCACACCGGACAACGCATATTTTTTTGCAAAATAATTTACTAACCTGAAATTTGCCTTAATTAATTTTTCACGAACTTTTTTATACTTGATAATAGGATGAATGATTTCTTTAGCATCAATACCAATAAAATCTTCTTCTACAATTCTTAATAATTTTTCTAAATTTTTAAGTTTAGGGCGTGGAATATATTGATTACTTTCATAAAATTTATGGTTTTCCCTTAACTGAACTACAACATCCCAAAAATTTAAAGTTTCATTATTTTCTTTTGTTTCTAAACTAATTTCGTTATCAATTTCACTTGTTTCATTATTTTTAATTTCACCACTAACTCCTATTTCCTCATCAACTTCACTTTCTTCAATAATCAGTTGATTTTCTTCTGTATTAGAGGAATTTTCAAATATATCTCCTACTGTTGACCAATAATGAGCAGGTAAATTAGCAATATTCTTGGCAAGGACCAATAAAGCAATATTCATTTGCAAGCCAATTCTTTCCTCCTCGTCTCGATCAATTAATTCAAATTTTTGGATTTGTGCAAAATAAATATTTAATGAAAAAAGATTGCCTTCTAGTTCATAATTCAAGTTAATTAAACTATCTTCAATAAGGCTATCTGATGGGTTAATACCACCCTCTTCATAATTAGTTTCGAAGGGCTTAAAGTCTTCTATTAAAATACCCAAATCACCAAACAGATTTAGAATGACTGGTAGCACTGTATCTATATATGCCTCACCAATATCAATCTTAAAAGCTTGTAATATTTGGCTATATGAAACCGTTCCTGTAGTTGTACTTTGAATTAACAAATCATATAAATGAGAAAATTTGTCTTTTATATTTATTATTCTTTGTTGACTAACAGGTAGATCAATTTCAATATCTGACCAATCAATCGTATCTATATCAAGAATTTGATGATTAACTATTTTAGTATAAATTGTTTCAGCTTCCACCAAGCAAGCTAAGTCATTCTCAGGAACCTCGATTTCTTCATCACCACACCAGTGGTCAGACGTATCTGAAGCCCAGCCCGCATCAAAAGATAAATCTTCATCTAACTCAAAATTAAAATCTACTAAGTGACTGTCAACATCCTGTATTAAATTTTGTTCCTTTTCTATTTCTTTACTATCTTCGAACTCAATAATTGTCTTCTTAAAACTAACTATTTCTTGCTCAATCTTAGATTCAGTAGATTGATTTATAATTTGATCAGTGATTGCTTCATTAGGAAGATTCGGCTCACTGGTAGCATTTGTTGTCTTATTTTGTACCTCCGATATAATTTCCTTTATTTTTTCAACACCACTTTCTTCTGCATAATCAATAGCCGACATTCCTTTTGAGTCGATCAATTCTAAAGAAGCTCCAGCTTCGATTAAATACTGAAAAATATCTGGTTGTTTGAAAATTGCAGCTAACATTAAAGATGAAAGACCTGCCGAATCTACAGCATTTAATAGGCCCCCTCTTTCAATCTGTAATCTCACAGCATCTAAAGCGCCAGCTTTAATAGCAACTTTTAGTAAAGGACTCAAAGGTTTAGTCTTATATGAGATTTTCATATTAATCATGGAAGGTTCAATCTAGACCGTTAATCAGTTTTAAATTCTAGTAATCTAGTTTCTTCTAAATTGTTACTAATATAACACCAAAAAAGTTGAAAAATAATTCAACCAAAAGGGAATTTTAGACTATTTAGTATAAAAATATACTGGAAGATTTTATTGAATGCTATTGAAGTCTCACAGACTTCATTTAATTTTATCTATCAAGTTTTTTAAGTCTTGTGTGATTGACAGGACCTGGTATTATGCATGTGTTTTTTAAGTTATCAGGCTACTATGAAAGATAATGATATTTTAGTAATTGATCTATTCTCAGGCCCAGGCGGACTCGGGGAAGGATTCGCCTCTTACATAGACGATAATAATAAGTATCCTTTTAAAATAGGCATGTCTGTTGAAAAAGATCCACACGCACATTTGACGCTAACAACCCGAGCTTTTTACAGACTAGCTAAGCAACATGGCTGTCTAGATAACTACTATCAATACCTGAATAGCAAAATTTCTAGGGATGATCTCTTTAAATCACATAAAGAAATTTATGAATTAGCTTCTCAGGAAACGTTAAAAGGACCTTCTGAATTAGGTAAAGATAACGAGCACATTCATGCCAGAGTAAAAGAGCTTACTGAAAATCATGCAGGACCTAAAATTTTAATTGGAGGTCCACCATGTCAAGCCTATAGTTTAGCTGGTCGTTCCAGAAATGCCGGCAATAAAAACTATGTTGCTGAAGAAGATCACCGCCATTTCCTTTACAAAGAATATTTAAAGGTTCTATCGATAGCAAAACCTGATGTTTTTGTTATGGAAAATGTCAGAGGAATTCTTACTGCAAAAGTTGAGAATCAACTCATATTTCCTCAAATTCTTAATGACCTACAAAACCCTTCAAAGATTACGGGATCAGAAACTTGTCCTTCATATCGAATATATTCCCTTGTTGAAAAAACTGATGATGCAGATAACTCTACTCCAGAAAAACTTAACTACCTGATTAAATCCGAAGAATTCGGGATTCCCCAAGCAAGACACCGCGTTATTCTAATAGGTGTAAGAGAAGATATTAAACAGATACCAGATATCTTGGATAAAAAGATTTATCCTAAAGTTACTGTTAAAGAAGCTATTGATGATTTACCTAAATTACGAAGCGGGTTATCAAAACAAGCTGATTCTTATTTCTCTTGGCAGCAGGTTGTTTCAAGAAATGCAGAAATATTAAGCAAATTAAATAATATCGGTGTTGATGTGAATCAAACAGATCTTCAACCATATGAAGATTTAAATAGAAAAGAGAGTGTTCATAAGTATAAATCATTAAATCAGATGCCAGATCATTTAAGCAAATGGATTCTTGATCCAGCACTAAATCTGGTACTCAATCATGAGACGAGAGGACATATGGAGTCAGATCTGCTCAGATATAGTTTTTGTGCATTGTATGGTGAACAAAGAGGATTCTCACCTAAAGCTGAGAATTTCCCTGCTGAACTTGCTCCCCAGCATCAGAACTGGAATTCAGGGTCTTATAATGACCGTTTTCGTGTTCAAGTTGCTAATAGGGAAGCTACAACCATAACAAGCCATATTTCAAAAGATGGTCATTATTTCATTCATTACGATCCAAAGCAGTGTAGAAGCCTTACTGTAAGAGAAGCAGCTAGATTACAAACCTTCCCGGACAATTATATATTTGAAGGAAATCGTACTAATCAGTATACGCAGGTCGGAAATGCTGTTCCTCCCTTTCTAGCACATCAGATCAGTGAAATTGTGTTTTCCTTGTTAAAAAAACATTATCATAATTTTTAAAAATTAAAGTTCGATGTTCAGTAATAATTAAGTGATCATCGGACTTTTTTTGTGACCACAAGTCCTAAAAGTAAACTTAAGCTATTTCAATAAAAGATCTTTCACTTGGTAACCATTCAGAAATAAGATCAATTACCGTATCTGGATCTTTGGTTGCTCCTCTAATACTACATTCCCATATAACAGCGACTTTCCAGTTATTCTCTAATAACAAATTTATTGATTTACTGTCATTCGCTTGGTTCCGCATTATTTTTTCCTGCCAGAATTCAGTTCTGGTAGCTGGTAATTTAAAAAGACGGCAATCCTTATGACCATGCCAAAAACATCCATTTACAAAAATAACAGCCTTATATTTAGGTAGAACGATATCTGGTTTACCAGGCAGATCCTTTACATGAAGACGAAAACGAAATCCTTTTTTATGTAGTAACCTGCGGATGAGTATCTCAGGTTTTGTATTCCGGCCTTTTATACCCGCCATCATACGACTTCGGGTAGAAACATCAACGATATCTACCATGCTTTATACTCAGCTATTCTGCTTTAACACTTTTGTCAGTTGATTAAATTCTTCTTAAACATGAATCAAATCTGTTTCATTAAAACAAATTTGGTCTTTAAATATAGTTAGGCTTTATGAATAACTGTGATATATGTGTATATCTTTACCGCCTGCCCACATCAAATACTCATTCTCTATCGCCTGTTTATATGCCCACTCAGCAACCCGATGTGAGCGCTGAATATCGGTTAAAAAACCTAATTGAGAAATTTCTCTCACTATAGTTTGATCATGTTTATAGTTCCTTTCCTGCCATTGATCCAGAAAACTGTGTGACGCCAGATAATTACTTTTTAGTGAATTGCACTTCTCATCTGCTAAAACGAAATTGTGCCCTGTATCGGCAGGATATAGAGACCAAGGAATGAAATGATCCACCGCATATCTGGTCTTCTTAAGGCTTCTTCCACAATAAAAACACTGGCATTGCTGGATCTCAGTCAGAAACTCTGCCACCTGTTTTAATTGATTACGATTAGGTGAAAACATGAAGTCATCCAAGTCAGGCAGACCATCTAATACAACGAGGTTTTGCCTGTTCAGTCTCACAAAATCAATCCATCGCTTTTGACATAGCTCTTCAATAATTTCACTGAATTGCCTCAAGCAATACATTACCTTGGGAAAAAGTTTTAGATATTGTCTGGAATCATCCAGATTATAAAGAAACTCAACAGTCTGACCTTTTAAATTCTGCAAATATACAACGGGCATCTGCTTAACTATTACTGCAATAGAACACTTGAGACGATTCCAATAAATCTGGTCTTTTCTTAAAGCTGCAAGGGTTTTAAATCTTTGTTGTGCCTGCTGGATCTCGGTAATAATTTTTGCCTGTTTTCCAGTACTTTGCTTGATTATAAAGGGTTCATATTGGTTAAACTGAAATGGCAGAGACTGTTTCCAGTAAAGATCAATAAATTTTTCAGCAATATCCAGATAGTCCAGCTGCAAGGCTGCACCAGTATCCTCTCCTTTTTCAATTGCCAGTCGGGTAATACTTATGAGCAAGGCAAACTTATAGGTTGAAGTAAAAGTGCCGGATTGCAGGATCTGCTGAATATGTTTTAAGAATTTCAGCTGTTCTTGGGGTGTAGGAACCAGATTAGTCATCTTTCTTCCAAAGCAGATTTAGCCACATTTCAGGTCGGTCAGGTCTTCTATCTTCAGTAAGCCACAGGTTTAAAAGCTGGATACCTGATATATGATGCAATAGTTCTTTCGCCTGTTCTTCATCTAAGTCAGCAAATACCCTGCCATCTTTTTGACGGTCTGTACTTCCATACTTGAAAGACATATAACAGACTCCCCCACGGCGTAAAGCTCTATAAATCCGTCTTACAACCTCTGGAAGCCTAGCACGCTCACAATGCAACAAAGAAGCGCATGCCCATATTCCGTCGTACATACCATGCTCATTCAAATCATAAAAACTTTGGTATCTGACAGGGATTCCTGTGAGCGCCGTAGCCTTTTCAACTAAAGCTTTTGAGTAATCCAATGCTTCAACCTGATAACCTTTATTCTTGAATGCCAAGGTATCCCGTCCTGAACCACAACCAAGATCAAGGATATGTCCATACTCTGGAATATTCTCTAAAAAAAGATAGTATAAACTCTCCATATCTACATCTAGAGTAGACTGAACAAATTGATCTGCATGTCTATCGTAATAATCTAAAGTGGCCATTTAATTGAAGTTATTGATATTAAAAATCTAAGAATAAATCAACTTTAATGCTATAAAGCAGTTTTTTCTACTTCTAAAATCAAGTTCTTCATCCATCCCGACTTTTTAGCTTCTAAAAATTTTTGAAAATCCTCCTCTCCTAATGAGTCCTTTAGTTTTTCTATTACTGCCGGATCAACAATTTGAGGACCCAAAAAATATAGTGCTGAAATAGCCCAGCCGGCTGGCTCATGTGCATACTGAAAAACATCCAGACAACGGGTGCGAATTAAACGAACAGTTTGCCCATAAAGTTTAATTTCCCTAGATCTTCCCGTTGTATAGAAAACATGAATAAGCGGCACCTGCATACTTAATCCTAGACGGTTTGCCGCTATGCCACCATGTTCCTGAAACCTGAGCGCCGTGGCTCTAGACAAGGTTTGCAGTACAGCAGCAATATCAGGTGATAAAGGTTTATTTTTAAATTGGCTTAATTTATTCCTTTCAACTTTATAATAAACTTTTGATAATATGGTATGTACTTCACCCGATAGGATAAATTTATTTAAAATCCTTTTTAATTCTTTGTTTTTTAATTCAACACCAAAATCTAGATTACAAAATAATTTACCAGCTTCAAACCTTAGATATTTTTCAATTATTAACTTTTCCTTATTACAACCACACATATTTTTAATTCTTAAAAATCAGATTTTATTCTAATTTTCAAAAATACAATATAAATAATAAATATAAGGGAGATCTATATTTTTTATTCTAAAGATAATCCAAAGTACAGAAGTTTTATCCATTTTTTATAGTGTAACGATCTGGCGATTATAGTGTAACACACGTATTTTTATAGTGTAACGAAATACCAATTATAGTGTAACGCTGCCCTTTTTATGGTGTAACGCATCATTTTTTATAGTGTAACGTACATATCTTTTATAGTGTAACACCCTATTTTTTATAGTGTAACGTACATATATTTTCAGTTTTTTATCGTGTAACGGTAGATATGTTTAATTTTTAATCAAAAAAATTAGTTAATCAGGTAAAATCGTTATAAAACCCTCAAAAAACACCTATAAGTTTGCAAACACACTTTTGGAGTGCTGCATAATGGGCGAATTCAAACATGAGGTGCGACAGTTTCAAAAGCCTTATGATAATCAACAAGCTGAGCAAATTTCTCTAATGGTGTAAGCCAATCTAACGCTTTTCTAGGACGAGTATTCAGTGACATGGCGACTTGATTTAAATAATGCTGATCTGCCTGATTTAAATCAATCCCTTTAGGTAAATATTGCCTAATTA
>NZ_JBHDVN010000059.1:0-15266 GCF_046635365.1 Acinetobacter sp. NIOH-H-8 | reverse complement strand
TGAAAAGATTTAGAATACTAAGTGAACGCTATCGAAATAGACGGAAAAGATTCGGTTTACGCATTAACTTAATCGCTGCACTGGTAAACCGGATGAACTTGCAATAACGACTTTCGCAAGAGATCTATTATAGAAGTAGAGATCGGTTCGGCTGTTCTGTATGTTTGATTTAATATCCAAGTAGCGAAATTTCATACAATTCCCTATACTCCCCCTAACAACACTCAACAAGAAAGAAGCGCATGAAATTTCAAACACTCATTATGACGACTCTTGCGGGTATCGCACTTACAGCATGTACATCTCAACCAACCATTCCACAGCTGGAACTGGGTGTATTACAGGAAGTACAAAATCTCGAAGTTATTCCAGAAACAACCAATAATAAGGCGAAACTGACCAAATTCCTCGACAAATGCGTGATTGAATTTACTGGCGACATCGGCAACAACCGTTCAGTTGAACAATGGTCATTTAAGGGCATGACCCTGATTGATGCCGGCTCAGCAACTTTCCAGCGCGACGGAACCAGCACAGCACAAAAATTTGACCTGCATGATGCAGCGGTACAAAAGAACTTTGTGACCCTGCGCAATCATTTTGCCAAAGATGCCCTAACTCAATGTGACTAAATAAATTGCCCTGTTTTTTATGAAAATGGGGCTATTTATTTGAATGAACAGAAATTTAATCTTTCTTCTAATTTGACCTGCTCTTTCTTTCTCTTAAAAACTATAAATCCTTGCATCAAACTACGCTGAACCTGTATTCTCTTCACAGCTTATTCATTGTTTTTGGCTGATTATCCGTTACACTGAAAACCAAACTCAGACCGCTCTTTGACGAATTCGAGGTCGATCCATAATGAATATCAAAACCCCAATTATTTTAACGACAGCTTTAATGTTCTGTGCACCCGTATTTGCACAGACCGAAACCACTCAGACCACCAAACCGATTGCACCTTATGGTGAGAACCCGAACCTGCTGCATGTGTTTGCCTATAAAGCACAGGAAGGTGTTATCAATACCGCTGAAAAAGTAGGTGAAGTCACTGAAAAAGGCATTGCCAAAATCAAACCGGGTGTAGACCGTGCTTGGGGCAATACCAAGTCTGCGGCATCAGATACCATCCAGAAAGTAGATGAAGGTGCGACTCAGGCAGCACAGCAAACGGGTCAGAAAATTCAGCAGACCCGTGAAGTCTGGCGCGGTAATTCACAACAGGCACCGATCGTGCAGCAGCCTTTGAGTCAACCATCTACCGCGACTCAAAATTCATCGGTATCACAGCCCCAGTCAAGTTCCGGTACAGCGACCAGTTATGCAGTAGATGATCTCTAAATCATCGCATTGAAAAAAGCCCATTACGGGCTTTTTCTTTTAAGCATTGAAGATAGTTGAGTCTTTCTTTAGACTGAGCTCAAATAAAATCATGAGAAGATAATAAAAATGAGAAAAATTCTTTTCAGCTTTATCGTCGGCATTCTGTGTGGCGTAGCCATTCTATACATCACTTTACTGGTGTCAGGTGAAACCGTGACCTCTCTTGCCGCCATTGATGATGAACTATCCTCAATCCCGAGCCTATCTAGTGCTGCCTCTTATAACCACAAAACTGAAGGTGAAAAAATCCAGCATATTCAAAACCTCGATGAAGCTGAATTTAGGCCCGCCTCTAGCAATAATGCCGATCTGTATCGGATCAAGGATATGTGTAAATTAAGAATCGGGGCTCAGGGAGATGACATTTATAGCTATCGGACTGCTTATTTCTCGCAGAATCATCTGATTTATATGTTTGAAACCCATTATCGAACATCTTATGACAAGCGTCCCGATGAACGGGTACCCGAATTTAAGCGCGTCTATCAGGAAATTATATTTAACCCCCGGTCTGCACTGGTTCAGAATGAATTTTTAAAACTATTAGATAAATATATTACGCCAGAAAACCGAAAAAAATGCTGATCGAATTCGATCAGCATTTAGTTTTTATTTAATAATTTTTAATTTACCTGACGGATGGGCTGACCCTGCTTAAAGGCTTCTACATTTTCCACCATCTGATCCACAATACGTTGACGGGCATCGACACTACCCCAGGCATTGTGCGGTGTGACAATCAGGTTGGGAATTGAGGCATCGAGCAATACATTGCCCTCTTTCGGAGGCTCCACGGTAAGCACATCCGTCGCAGCACCGGCAATTTTGCCTTCGCGTAAGGCCTGAGCCAACGCCTGTTCATCAACGATTCCGCCACGCGCACAGTTAATTAAAAATGCACTTGGTTTCATCGCGTCCAATTCGGCATGACTGATTAAATGACGGGTATCTTCCGTTAAAGGGCAATGCAGGCTTAAAAAATCCACTTGTGGCAATAAATCGGCAAATGGAATACGTGAGTCATCTGCTGGACGGTTAGGCAAAGCAGCAATCAGTACCTTCATGCCAAAGGCTTCAGCCAGTCTGGCAACAGCATGGCCCAGCTCGCCATAACCAACAATACCTAAAGTCTTGCCTGCCAGCTCCACAATAGGTGTACCCAATAGACAGAACTGACTGGCCTTTTGCCACTCGCCCTGCTGTACTACACGCTGATAGGTTAAAAATGAAGTGGCCAGATTGAGCATCAGCATCAGGGTATGCTGAGCGACGGCAGAGGTGCCATAAGCCTGACAGTTACACACCACAATGCCACGTGCCTTGGCCGCAGCCAGATCGACATTATTGGTACCTGTGGCAGAAATCAGGATCAGTTTTAGTTGAGGACATTGCTGGATAGTTGCCGCGTCAATCATAACTTTGTTGGTAATGATGACATCGACATCGGCCACACGGGACTGAATCTCTGTAGCCGATGTGGCCGGGTATAAGACCAACTGGTCAAATACTGCATGAAGTGCCTGAAAGTCCAAATCCTGTTGGTCTAAAGAAGCATAATCTAAATAAGCGGCTTTCATGGCTTTACCCTCAACCTTGTTTGACAATTTATTTTGATTGCCATTTAAAACAAGTCCTGCAGGGTTTTCAAGCAACTTACTGTCAGAAGTGGTTAATCTACAGACTTATCAATATGGTTACGCAGAGAACGGCGCACCTTATAAATCACATATATACTGAGAAAGATCAGAAAAATAAGAGAAGAACTGAGCAAGATCACTGCAGGATGCACACTTTCCGCGTGTGCAAAATTAGGCAGCATCAGTCCAAGAATAAAACAAATACTTGAAACTTGTATGGATTGCATATATTTACTCCCTTGTCATATAAACAACCGGGAGCGGTGTGACTATTTTTCATACCGCCTAAGACCATATTAGGCCTTAGCCGATACAAGTCAAGTATTTGTTTTTTAGATAAATTTTTCGTTATTTCATTTCACTTCGTGTCACAAACTGTGTATTTTTGTCACTTGCGTCAACGAAACCTGAAGCGCCGTATTCATCTGTATGCAAATTCAGATGCTTATAGCTGAACATATAAAAATCAGCATAGCGTTTCATGATAATCGGATGCATGCCTACATTTAATTCATCCTGCTCCTTGACCAGTTTCATGATATGCCGGTCATTCATTACCACCAGATAACGCTCATCATTCAGGTTGATGGTCAGCAAGCCATTACCCTTGGCATAGATTGGAATCAGGAATTTATGGTTCAGTGCAATCGCATCACCGGTATAGCTTTCGATTTTATTACTGATGACATTAAAGACCAGCGCATGACCATAGGCATCCAGCAATAACTGACGCTTTTCCTGCGGCAGATTGACGTGAATCCCAAGCTTGAGCAGGTCCTGCTGATCGACCTGTTTATTACTCAGCAATTCACGCAAAATTACCTGTTTTTGTGCTGCATCGAAAAATTGAGTATCTAGCAACAGATCATTATTTTTCAGGATACGTCCTAAAGCAAAACGGTGACGCGGCAAGATATTCTCAATCACCTTGCGATAATAGAACTTGCTGTTTTTCTTGACCCGACGCATTTTCTGGTAGAAATAACTTTCATCATATTCATGCAATAAAAAGTCATACAGCAGCTCGGAGCTGGCCAGAACAGCGATGGCGTCATGGCCGGTAAAGGGTAGATGCAGTACATGATGCTGTGGAAGTACAGCTTCCAGTTTCAGGTAATGTGCCCGGTCTTCGGTGCAATACGGATCATAAACCAGAATATATTCCCGTTCCGGACTGACATCTTCTGCCTCAATCCGCATGCCTTCATTCAGCTCGGGCCGGTAAAACATGTTATAGCGGGCATCTTCCACATCTTCCGGATCAATCGAATATTGCGGCACCATCGCGACCACTCGCTGAACATTCAGCAGATTGGAATATTTAATCGCAGCATAGCCACCCATGGAGCCACCATAGGCAATGCGCTGCTGAAACGGCGCAATCAGCTCGGCAATGGCTTGCAACATGTTCCACATGGAACTTTTTGGAAACCAGGATTTATGTTTGGGCATGATTCCCAAAACATTAAATTCAAATTTCGCTAATGATTTTTCGGCATTGATGCTCAAGCCCTTGGCACGGGTAATCAAATCTCCAAATGAAAAAATCAATTCTGAAGATGACCCCGGCATAAAAATTGCGCGTATATGCTCATCTTCAAAAACAATCTGCTTATCCATAACTTTCCCGTGCTGGTGAATCTAACTTTTCGGCAACAATTCACTCAATGAATAGGGCCGAAAAAGTGAATATGCTATTTTATATCGATGAAAAAGATTAAAAAGCGCAAAATATGACACAATCACTGCATCCTGCAGCTCAACAGGGGTTTAGTGCAGCGGCTGAGCTTTATCAGCAGGTACGCCCTGACTATCCGGCAGATCTAAGCCCGTGGCTTACCGAGACACTGTCATTGCCTGTAGATGCAGATCTTGTCGATTTAGGTACCGGAACAGGTAAATTTATTCCCTATTTACGCCCGCTCAGCAGCCACATCACCGCCATTGATCCTGTCCCTGAGATGCTGGCCCAGTTAAAACTGGCACATCCGGATATTCATACCCTTGAAGGGATGAGCCACCAGCTTCCCCTGCCCGATCATAGCGTGAATGCTGTGTTTTGTGCACAGTCATTTCACTGGTTTGCCAATCTGGAAACCTTAAAGGAGCTGGATCGGATACTGAAACCTCAAGGCTTTCTGGTACTGGTCTGGAACCAACGAGATATTACAATCGACTGGGTCAAAGCCCTGGCAGATTGTATTGCACCACTGGAAGCTGATACGCCACGCTATCATAGTGGTGCCTGGCGTAAAGTCTTTGAGGAACAGAATCTCTTTCAGCCTTATGCTGAAACGCAAATGCAACAGCTACAGCATGGCCCTGTCGAGCAGGTGGTTTCCAAACGCTTATTGTCAACCAGCTTTATTGCGGCACTACCAAAAGAACAGCAACAGCAGCTCAAGCAGCAATTCGAACAAATTATCAAAAACTATACGGACAAGGGTGCAGAAGATATGATTAATTTCCCTTATGTCACCTATGTTTATGTATTCAAGAAAAATAATTAGGAACAGGATTCAATCATGCACACGATTCAATTGATGTCACGAACTGCACTTTTCACTGCTGCCATGTTTTTGATGGCCTGTGACCAGAAAAGTTCACAATCTGTAGAACAGCAGGCAACGGAAGACTCTGCATCAGAGGAAATCATGCAGGAATTGAAAACTGGACCCGTGAAAAACTTCCCTAAAACGGAAGATGATCCCCATGATATTGCTGTCTTGAATGACTATGAAGAACGTTTTCAGGAAATGAGCGCGGATCTGGAAGCTGAGCTCAATGGCATGCGCAATGATGACAATCTGACTCCGGAATTTGTCCAGCAACGTCAACGCGATCATGTCCAGTCTTCGCTAAATATGCTCAAAGATCTGGAGCTTAAAACTGAACAGGGCCGTTATATTCAGGGTTTGATGTATCAATACTGGGAACATCAGGAAAAACTGGTGAATAGTCCGAAATCTCAGGCCTCTACCGTAAATGAAGCCAGTGAAAATGTAAAAGGTCTGGGCAAATATCTACATGCCCAAGAGCAACTGGAACGCTGGCGTTCGCAATATCCAGAGATGACCACCGCAAATAAAGCCCCAGCACAATAAATAATACATTTCAGGAAGCGGACGCTTCCTGAAATTTTATATGCAGTTCTAAGATTTAACTTTCACTTTCTGAAGAATGCGTATTATTGAGCTTGAACTAAATATTGCTGCACCCCTTCTGCGGCTGCTCGTCCAGTGGCAAAACAGGCTGTCAGCAAGTAACCCCCTGTAGGCGCATCCCAGTCCAGCATCTCACCACATAAGAACACATGTGGATTGGATTTAAGCTGAAGCTGCTCTGACAGAACCTCGCGTTTAACACCACCTGCACAGCTAATCGCTTCCTGTATAGGACGGAAACCTGTTAAAGGAATTTTCAATTGCTTAATCTGCTGTGCTAATTCAGTAGCATTTTGCCAAAGTGGCTTTGGTAACAGTTCACGCACCAGAGCAGCTTTTGCACCATCCAGACCTGCTTTCCGCCAGATATTATTCAAAGACTGCTTTTTACTTGGCTGTAATTTTTTAGCTAATTGTTCTACGGTTTGGTCTGGGAAAAGATCCAGATTCAGCTGCATTGGCTGCCCCTGTTTCAGCTGTTGACGCAGTCCCCGACCTTGTTTATAGATCAGACCACTTTCCAGACCATAGTGACTGATCACAATATCACCCATAGTCTTGTCACCGCCATCAACCCAAGCTTCGACCCGTTTTAAGGGCTGACCGAAGATTGGCTGCATAAACTTGGACCATGGATATTCCACACCTGCATTACTGGCTTGGAAAGGTTCAATCTCCCTGCAATCAAGCCATGCTTGCCATTTACCATCACTGCCGAGTTTTGACCATGACACTGCACCACAAGCCAAAACAATCGCATCAAAGTTTTCTGTGAATGTGCAATCAGTTTTTAAATCATGCATCTGCAGCTGATGATTTTTCAGATCTAGAATTTGATGGCGATAATGAAATTTTACCCCTTGCTCAGTTAAACGTTTTAACCAGACACGCAATAGTGGAGCGGCTTTCATTTCTGTGGGAAAAACCCGACCTGAGGAACCGATATAAGGCTCAATGCCGAGGTCTCTCATCCAGTTTTGAATCCATATGGCATCCCAACGTTTGATCCAAGGCGCTAACCAGTTCACCTGATCATAACGCTGCACAAACTGCTCGACGGGTTCGGCATGAGAAATATTTAGGCCGGTTTTCCCAGCCATCAAAAATTTACGGGCAGCTGATGGCTTTTGTTCAAAAACATGTACTTCATAATTAAATTGGCTCAGAACTTCTGCAGTCATCAAGCCTGCCGGGCCAGCACCCACAATTGCAATGCGCTTCGTCATGGCTTATTCCGCCGAACTCGCATTCTGCCCTTGTAGCGGCTGAAACTCATCAAAACGCGTTGTATAGCCTTCCGGCTTCCTAATAATCAATTGCTGGCACAACTCACCACGCTCTAGATATTTAATTTCAAAATGAGTTCTTGCCGAGTCCTGACCAATGACTTCTTTAACGAAAGGCAGTTTCCACAGATTTTGAACCTGCTGCTCTGCCTCCTCAATATATTCAGGAATATTACTCGCCAAAGTAATCGTGCCACCAGTTTCTAAACGCGATAATAAAAACTCAAAAAATGGCATATTCAGCCAACGCTGTGCCGGGTTATGCGGCTCAGGGTTCGGATACAAAATAAAGAATTGTTCGACTTGTGCTGGATAGAGTGCATGCACAATCCACGGCAAAGCATCGGCATGAACCGTTTGTAAATTCGGCTGTCCTTCCAGCGCATGCTGTTTTTGCATGGCCAAAAATTTCTCTCGAGTCCGCTCGATCGCTATCAGCTTGCTGTTCGGATTGGTCTGGGTAAAGAGCAATGCGTGTTTACCTTTGCCCGCACCGATTTCCACACAAACCGGTTCAGAACTGATACTTTGGAAATCACGAGGCGCATGCATACGCTGTGCTTGAAATTGACGAATCGACATAATCAGATCAAACTAATAAAAACTGTATAAGTCTAACAAGTGCAGTTATATTTGCCTAATCGAAGCTTTATTTTTCTAGGGAGTGTGCTGATGCCGACCACTTTAAAATGTCCACGCTGTGGCAAACTGACCACTTGGGAAAATAATGAATTTCGTCCTTTCTGCTCGGAACGCTGCAAAATGATTGATCTAGGCGCTTGGGCCAGTGAGGAATACAAACTGCCAACCCAAGATGCTCCAGCGGCTGAATCTTCTGAAGAAGACTGAACCTTTTAAAATATCCTATTTAAGCATATCCTAAATAATCACATGATTTTTATAAAAGGCTTGTAGAAAACCAACACAAGTTAACAGCATTTATGTCTGATTAATACTAAGTTCTTACGCTGAAATATCACATTATTTTAGAGCAAGAATATGGGCTACATTATTCTAAAGATCATTTTAATTGGGGTAGGAATACTTGCGATATTGTCATTAGGAATAGGCATTTTTCAACAGGATGGCTTATTTATTGTCGTTGGAGTTCTGCTTGCCATTATGACTTGGCTGATCTATACACAAACCCGCCAGTCTTTAAATAATCCTTTTAGCAAATAAAAAGACCAGCTAGGCTGATCTTTTCAACTACTTTAACCGGCTTTTCCCGCAACGAAAGGATTATGCTGTTTTTCAAAACCAATATTACTAATCGGACCATGTCCTGAAATAAACCGGGTTTCATCCGGCAGACTAAAACATTCGCGCTGGATTGAATCGAGTAGCTGTTGGTGATCGCCACGCGGAAAATCTGTCCGTCCAATTGAGCCTTTAAACAGTACATCCCCTGTCCATAACAAAGCATGGTTCCTGTTATAGAACATTACATGACCTGGAGTATGGCCCGGGGCAAAACGTACTTCAAACTCTTCATCACCCAGTTTGAGAACTTCTCCACCTTCCAGCCATTGCGTGACTTCTACTTTTTCCGGAATCGGAAAACCGTAACGGGCAGACACTTCCTGAATCATATCTAACCAGAATGCATCGTCCTTATGCGGACCAATCACCGGCACATCCCAAACTTTTTTTAAAGCACCAACTGCTCCAGCATGATCGAGATGGCCATGAGTCAGCCATAAAGCCTTGACCGTTAAGCCCAGTGCTTCTACTTCCGCTTTTAATTTTTCAGGTTCGCCCCCTGCATCAATCAAAACAGCCTCTTTACTGTCGCTATCCCAAAGAATCGAGCAGTTTTGCTGAAATGCAGTCACAGGAACAATTTTGACTTGTAACATAGGATAAGAAACCTCAAAAGATTAATGGGCAAGCGTCTGATTCAATGCTTCAAGATTAGCCTGTAACAGCGTATTGAGCAATTGCACATGATCTTCACGGTTGTTCAAAGCCGGAATATAACTGTAACTTTTCCCGCCATTGGCCTTGAAGGTCTCCCCATTTTCCATGGCCAGCTCTTCCAGTGTTTCTAAACAGTCAGCCGAGAAAGCCGGACTCATCACCTGAATTGATTTCACGCCCTGTTTGCCCCACTCTTCAATTAAGGCATCCGTATAAGGCTTAACCCACTCCTGTTTACCAAACCGGGACTGGAAACTAATTGCATACTGATCTTCAGATAGACCTAAGGCTTCTGCAACCAGTTTGCCTGTGATCCGGCAACGATCCGCATAAGGATCACCTTTATCGGCATAGGGCTGCGGGATACCATGAAATGACATCAATAGTTTTTCCGGCTGCCCATGAATCGCCTGATAATCCCGAACACTTTGTGCCAGTGACTGAATAAATAAGGGATGCTGATAATAATCGCGGATAATCGACAGACCAGGTAAATTGCGCTGTTTCAGCACCCATTTTGCGACTGCATCATACAGAGGTGCGGTAGAGGTCGCTGAATACTGGGGAAATAACGGAAACAGAATAATATGATCTTGCGGTTGAGCCGAAATCTGATCAAGAACACCCTGAATATTGGGATTGCCATAAGTCATGGCAGGCACCACATTCAGTTCAAATTGCGGATATTGTTCAATGAGTTTGGCCTTTACTTGACTCACCTGCTGCAGCAGAATCTCACGCATCGGTGAATCCTGACCCCAGACCTGTGCATAAGCCTGGGAAACCCGCTTAGGACGGAACGGTAAAATAAATAAACGCAGGATGAGTTGCCAGATCGGCTTGGGAATTTCAATGACACGCTGATCAGATAAAAACTGCTTCAGGAAATCGCGTACTGCCGGCACAGTCGGTGCATCGGGTGTGCCTAAATTTGCCAATATAATCGTAACTTTTGGTTTAGCTGTAGAAAACATGCAGTACGCCCGTCGTGGTATCAACCCGCTTACTTTAACAGCTTTTTACTTATTCTCTATATGGATTAATACACTGACTTATATTGAAAAGTACGATCTTTATCCAGCAAGTTACTGTCCAGCAGTTTTTGTGCCTTAGGCGTAATCTGCCAAAGCAGACGCTGACGGTCATCACGGCCTGACGGTACAATCCAGTCATTCTGGCGCATTTGCAATTTCAGGCTATGCAAGGCGCGAATATTAATCTGGGCACGGGCTACAGCATGCGCGCGCGGCATTTCCGCTCGTGCATCTTCCAGACCGGTTTCATTCAAATACTCATTCATACGCTTGGAGAAAAATTCCTCCGGCGTCGGATTAATGAATGTAGAGCCGAGAATAGCCAGCAATTGTGCCCAGGTCAGTCTCTTCTGAACTTTCAGCTCTTTAAAGTTACCATCCTGATAAGCATGCATACGGTATTCGAAGGAGAAAACTTCATGCATAGACACTTTCGGCAGGCTCAGGAAAGGATCTACTTCACGTGTCCCCCCATCGCGTTCCAGTTGGGCCACTTTAGCTTTGAGCTGGTCAATCTCGTCATGCAAGGCTTGAGTATTCTGCGGACGTACCCAGCCACTTACCGGATAACGTTCCAGCATTTGCGGCATGTTCAAACGTACCGCCATTTCCAGATCGCGCAAGGTACGATAGCAAAAGACCTGATCAGCTTCCTGCTGCAATAACTGACGAAATTCTTTAAATTTTTCTTGTAATTCAGGTTTGGTATCGTGCAAGGAAGGATCACGTGAAGCCGGATCTTCATGCATAAACACAATAATCGGTTTCTGCTTGGTCACAGCGTAAATGTATTCCAGATGCATATAACCTACACCGGAAACCGACTGCTCGCCATACTGGCTACCCAGCAGAATCACCACATAATCACAATCATCAATCTGGCGACGTGCAAATGCAGTATTTAAAGGAGTGCGTTGTTCCAGCCCCCAGGAAAAGAAACCCATGCCGACCAAAGTTTGTGACAAGATGATCCGCTCTGGCTGCATTTCTGCACCAGAGGTGGAGATAAACACCTGATAACGTTTATCGAGCATTGGTTATCCTCTTTTACTGCACATTGATCTGACCGGCTAGACCCTGCCCTGACACAATATGACGACCCCAGTATAAAAATATATCTTTCAAAATTATAAGATGAGTGACGGTCGCCTAGCTGACTTCTGTCTCCATATTGCTGACCTGCCATTTAATATCGACTGGGATCAGATGCCCTAAAATCGGCTGGAGCTGTTCAGCATTTTGACCACTAACCACAAGTCGGATTTTTAGACTGTCCTTGCACTCATGTTCAAATAATAACCCATTTTTAATCAAAATTCGGGCCGTTTGTCTCGCAACCGCGAATCCTGAGTCAATTAATGTCAGCTTTTGACCAAAAATATACTGAATTGACGATTTTAGGAAGGGGTAATGTGTACATCCTAGCACTAAATAATCAGCGCCCTGATCAACAACCGGTTGTAAAATCTGAGTTAATGTCGCCAGACACTCAGGACTCATCTGCTGACCGGCTTCTACAAAAGGTACCAGATCCAGACAGGTCACCGGAATCACTTTGACCTGTGCCGGCTCGGCAAAACGGATCATGACATCCTTAATCAGCTGTCCACGAAAGGTTGCAGGTGTGGCCAGGACGGCCACCGTTTTGGATTGGGTATTGAGGACTGCAGGTTTGAGCGCTGGCACCAGTCCGATGATCGGAAAGTTTTCGCCGTAATGCTCACGTAAATAATCCAGACTAAATGCAGAAGCGGTATTACAAGCGACGACTGCAACTTTACAGCCTTCACGATACAGCCATTCAATCGCTCGCGCAGTCAGGTCACGGATTTCTTGATCTTTACGGGGCCCATAAGGTACGTAAGCCGTGTCGGCATAATAAACAAAGCGTTCATTGGGCAAATACCGGGCAATTTCCAAAGCAACCGATAGCCCTCCCACACCAGAATCAAAAATCCCGATAGGCGCATCAGCACTGGCTTTAGGCATGGGATCTACTAAGGGATAAATCGGTTGGATAGCGCTCATAACGTTGCTAGTTGCTTGTTTCAAATGACCTTGCGACAAAGCTTAAACCTCAGGTGCTTAAATACAAGTCTAAATCACCACTTTTCAAGCTTAAAACCGTCTCTCCAGCAGCATTTTCACCAAGCTCGCCCATCTCCACCAGATGTAAAAAAGCAGCCCGCTGAAGCAGCGCATTGATTCCAAAACGCACATGCACATAAGGGCGCAATTCATCCTGATACTGACGCATAAAGATAGGATGTTCGCTATCGACAATAATGATGTCCTGAGTCGTGGTGGTCAGTTGCAGGTAAGTCCTGCCTTCAATCTTGACCTGATCGACCTGATTTACAAACAGAGGTTCATCTTCGACCTCGATTTCAATCATTTCAACCGGCGTCTTTAGATAGAATTTTCCTTCTTCTTTCCAGAGTACCGTGGAAAACAGGTCTATCATCGGCTGACGCTTGAGCAATTGACCTTCGTGCCACCATTCTCCATTGGCCAAAACCTTGAGATCCATTGCGCCACAATGCTTTGGATGCCATTGATCCAAAGGCGGGATTGACCTTTTGTGACTGCCCTGTGCATCTTTTAAGTATTGTGCGATATCCATTAAATTTTTATCATCGCTAGAAGCTACTTTTTTCGTCGGATTTTTCTCGGGTGCTGACTTATTCATATAAAGAAGACCTTAATGACGGAAAAATAATATGTTTCAGCCAATTGGCTTAACCTGGGTTTAAAACTATACTAGCCCAGATGCTTAAAGACACTACTATTTTTGTGTCTAGGAATTCAGAACACTCATGGCAGCACCCAATCATCCGATTATGGTTGCCACCGAATAGAAATATGAGGAGTCCTACATGGAACACATCGAACGTGAATCGATGGAGTTTGACGTTGTGATCGTAGGTGCGGGTCCTGCCGGCCTATCTGCTGCAATCAAGATCCGTCAACTTGCAATTGAAAACAACCTGAATGATCTGTCCGTTTGTGTCGTAGAAAAAGGCTCCGAAGTCGGTGCACATATTCTTTCAGGTGCTGTGCTTGAACCTCGTGCCATGAATGAACTGTTCCCGAACTGGAAAGAAGAAGGTGCGCCTTTAAATGTGCCAGTAACAGAAGACAAAACTTTCTTCCTTCTTTCAGATGAAAAATCACAAGAAGCCCCGCACTGGATGGTACCGAAAACCATGCACAATGATGGCAACTATGTCATCTCTCTGGGCAACGTGGTGCGCTGGTTAGGCCAGAAAGCCGAAGAACTGGAAGTATCAATCTTCCCGGGCTTTGCTGCTTCAGAAATTCTGTATCATGAAGATGGTACGGTGAAAGGTATTCAAACCGGTGACATGGGGATTGGTAAAGATGGCGAACCGACGCATAACTTTGCACCAGGTTATGAGCTGCATGCCAAATACACCATCTTTGCTGAAGGCTGTCGTGGTCACTTAGGTAAACGCCTGATCCAGAAATTCAATCTGGACAAAGATGCTGATCCGCAGCACTACGGGATCGGCATTAAAGAACTCTGGGAAATCGATCCAGCGAAACACAAACCAGGTCTGGTAATGCACGGTGCCGGCTGGCCTTTATCTGAAACCGGTTCGTCAGGTGGCTGGTGGTTATACCATGCTGAAAACAACCAGGTGACATTAGGCATGATCGTGGATCTGTCTTATGAAAATCCGCACATGTATCCATTCATGGAAATGCAGCGCTGGAAAACCCATCCACTGATCAAACAGTATCTAGAAGGCGGTAAACGTATTTCTTATGGTGCGCGTGCCGTAACCAAAGGTGGTTTTAACTCTCTGCCGAAATTCACCTTCCCGGGTGGATCTTTAATTGGTGATGATGCGGGCTTCCTGAACTTTGCCAAGATCAAAGGCTCACACACTGCTATGAAATCCGGCATGCTCTGCGGTGAAGCGGTATTTGAAGCGATTGCTGCCGGTGTAGAAAAAGGTGGTGATCTGGCGATTGCGCGTGTGACCGAAGGTGAAGACTTCTTTGTAAAAGAACTCACATCTTATACAGACAAGTTCAACAATAGCTGGTTGAAAGAAGAGCTGTATAGCGCGCGTAATTTTGGCCCTGCGATGCACAAGTTCGGTCAATGGATGGGGGGTGCATTCAACTTCATCGACCAGAACGTGTTTAAAGTGCCGTTCACGCTCCATGATTTAGTGCCAGACTTTAAAACTCTGAAAACGGTCGATGCAGTGAACTTCAAGCCGAACTATCCAAAACCGGATGGCAAGCTAACCTTTGACCGTCTGTCTTCTGTGTTTGTATCGAACACGGTACATGAAGAAAACCAGCCAGCGCATTTAAAACTGACCGATGCTTCGATTCCGGTAGATGTCAACTTGCCGAAATGGGATGAGCCTGCTCAGCGTTACTGCCCGGCAGGTGTGTATGAAATCATGGAAAATGATGACGGTTCGAAGCGCTTCCAGATCAACGCAGCGAACTGTGTACACTGCAAGACCTGTGACATCAAAGATCCATCTCAGAATATCACCTGGGTAACACCGGAAGGTGGCGGTGGTCCGAACTACCCTAATATGTAATGCTTAATTAGCTTGCATAAGCCTCTAAAATAATTAATTATTTTAGAGGCTTTTTTATATTTATAAGATTATGAAATACGCATCATTTAATTTTTTTGTACAAGAAAAAATTAGTATTTAATAGGGCAGAGTAAAACTTGAAGTGCGACATAAACCACCTAATTAATTTAAAGGGTTTATGGAGTATATAAAATTGTCATACCATCATCTTAACTTTGAAGATCGTACTGCATTAATGCTTGAGTCAAGA
>NZ_JBHDVN010000058.1:0-16464 GCF_046635365.1 Acinetobacter sp. NIOH-H-8 | reverse complement strand
CATGAAATACGGTATTCTGATGTGACAAAACCTGAATCCTGGTCGTTAAAGTGTTTGTTTGCACTCATATTTTAACTGTTAGGACTCAGGTTTTTTTATTTAAAGCAAACTATGGGACAGCAGTGGTGCTTCGGCACTCTTTTTTAATGTCTTAATCATTTGTATTCAAAATATTTGTTATGACTTTGCAACAATCTTTTTTATCTCCACATTTTATTCTTATAGTCATGCATTAGAACCACCTGCTCCGAGACCACGATTTCATGTCCAAGATTCTTGTAAATGCTCTTCTTCCTTTTGCCCTATTTAGCTCAGGCGTTTTATTAATGGGCTGTGAACAGGCGACCGAAGCACCGGTCGAGCAAGAACAAAGTACGCTTTCTACTGATCTTGAACCTGTACAGCAAAGTGATCGCACGACGACTGCGCAAACAGAGCTGAAGTCTGGCAATATGTTTTATATGGTGCGTGATGTGGCTGATCTGCAATTCAAGGCGGGCAATTATGTTGAACAGTTAAAACAGACCCAAACTGATCTGCAAACTGCGGTAGATACTAAAGATACCCAGCAACTGCAAGCTACAGCAGGCAAGTTACAACAACAGTTGACAGGCTTTAATCAGGCCTTAAGTGAACTGAATTTAAAAAGTCAGGAAATTGATCAGGTACGTAGCAATATCATGAGTGCCAATCAACAGGTTCTGGCTTCTCCTTTACTGAATGGCCAAGTCGATTTCAGCCAGGTTGATTTAAAGAAAATTGAAAGTCAGATGGTCAGTGTGCAAGCTGAAATGCTTAAACTGGCAGGCATGCTGATTCAAAATTCAGATAAAGACGCTTCATCAGAAGCTGAAACAGAAAACACCTGATTTACGCTTATATCTCGTTCAAAAAGAAGCCACTGCTTAAGTGGCTTCTTTATTATAAAAATTAAATATTATTTTTTTGGGCTTTTCACCACTACCAATCGTTTCTGTACAAATTCTTTGAAACCATCGCTTGAAAGTTCATGACCATAACCCGAATTTTTGATCCCACCAAATGGCAGCTCTGGCGCAGTATCGGTATACCAGTTGATCCAGATCATGCCGGTTTCTACACGTGAAGCCAGCTTTTTCGCCCGCTCAATATTTTGTGAATGAATCACGCCGCCGAGGCCATAATTGGAATCATTGGCAATTGATACAATTTCATCTTCATCTTTTGCCACATAAATTTGAGCGACCGGGCCAAAGAATTCTTCGTACCAGGCCGGATTATCACGGCTGATATTTTCCAGAATAGTTGGCTGATAGAAATTACCTTCATGTTCATAAGGCTTACCACCAGTCAAAACTTTCGCGCCATTCTCTACAGCTTTATCCACCTGCTTGGTCAGTTTTTCCAACGCATCTGCCGAAGACAGTGGGCCAAGAGTAGTTTCAGAATCCAATGGATCACCAATTTTTAAGCCTTCAAAGACCTCGAGCATGCCCGCTTTAAATTGTTCTGCAATTTTCTCATGCAGGATAAAACGTTTAGCTGCTGTACAAACTTGCCCCGTGTTATTAACGCGTGCCTGACAGCCAATTTTGATCGCTTTTTCCAGATCAGCATCATCCAGCACAATGAATACATCATTACCGCCCAATTCTAATGTGGATTTGGTGACATGTTTACCGGCCTGCCCCGCTACTGCACGCCCTGCGCCTTCTGATCCCGTAAGAGCAACGCCTTGTACACGTGGATCTGCGATAATATCAGCGACCTGATCACTACTAATAAATAGGTTAGTCCATACACCTTTCGGTGCGCCTGCATCCAGAATCAACTGTTCAAAGGCTTCAGCACATTGCGGAACGATGCTGGCATGCTTGGCTACCACAGGGTTGCCAATCGCACAGTTTGGGGCAAAGACACGCATCAATTGATAGAATGGGAAGTTCCAGGGTTCTACCGCCATAATAATGCCTAAGGGATGATGCTCTACCCATGCTTCTCCTAGTTCCGTTTCATAAGAAACTGGCGCTAAAAACTCTTTGGCATGGTCTGCATAATACTCAGCAATTTTGGCACAGCTTTCGATCTCGCCTTCACTCTGCTTGATCAGCTTGCCCATATCCAGCGTCATGATTTTAGCCAGTTCTGACTTGCGTTCCCGCATGTTGCTTGCCAGTTTACAAAGTACCTCAATTCGGGTATCTACTTGTTGAGTCCAATCCGACTTCAGGATTTTTTCTGCGGTATCCAAGGCATTCTGGATATCTTGATCAGTATGTGACGGATAATCTTTTAATTTCTGGTTGTTAAAGGGGTTAACGGATTGATAACTCATAATTAGATCCCTGCTTGGCCAATTCAATTTTTATAAATGGATAACAACGTGATTCGCGTCGTGACAGAGGTAGTAGAACCGTGAAGCTTTTTACTAAATAAATCTGGAAAGCTTAAAGACGCTATATCAACTTAGCATTGTTTTTTTCTGACTATGACTTTGCTTACAGATTGGTTCAAAAGATTACGCAGCGCAGGTAAAAGTTATATCGAGTGGTACAAAGTGAAAGTTATTTAAGAACCAGAAATACTAAAACTGATACTTTCAACATTCATACTTCCAAAAATTCCAAGTTAAAACAAACAATCCAAACCAGCTATTCTAAGGTGATGCTAAAAAATATAAATTTCAAATTTTCAGGTGTGTAGTACATTATCTATATAGCGGATAAAAGAAAATTAATCATGAGTCAAATAACATCTACTATTATTCAAACAGCAGAAAACTATTTTGATAATGCAGTTTTAGAAACGACCAATACTATTTTTCAAGAAATTGTAAAGGCTTTTCCAATAGCATCATCAGGTTTAGCAATTTATCAAGCTTTTAGGAATTATAACGAAAAGCAAAAACTGAAAAATATCCTGGAATTTATAAAAGAAGGAGAAAGCTTGGCATCAGGCACATTACTAAAAATCTTCAAGGATCAAAATAACTTAGAAATAGGTGGTGAGCTACTCAATGCATTAGATAAAACTTATTTAGTGCATCAATCCAAAATGCTTGCTCGACTTGCTCTTTTATATGATGTAAAGGAAATTAATAGAGCAAATTTTCTCAGATATGCTCATATTATTCCTCACTTCACTTCTTTTTTATTAGAAGGCTTAGAAAAGGCATATATAGCCTTTGAAAAAAATAAAACTAATAAAAATTATCACCTTAAAAATGAAGAATGTAATTTTTCAGCATCTGAATTAGAAAGATTTGGTTTTTTATATGTTGTTGCAACATTCGGTACTGACAATAATTATGGCAGATCAAAAGACTTAATCTTTTTCTATGAGAATATTTATCAACATAAACATAGAAAAAATTAAACCCATAAAAAAACCACCCTTTCGGGTGGTATTTTCAATCTTAAACCAGCAATTACATTGCGCGGTTTTTGATTTTGCGGATCGTTTCCAGCTGAGCAGCAGTTTCTGCAAGAGCAGCCAAAGCAGCAGCAGAGTCCAAATCGCTCTTTTGATTTGCTAGCAATTGTTCAGCGTGTTTACGCGCTTCAATAATTGCCGCTTCATCCAAGTTTTCTGCACGGACTGCTGTATCAGCAAGAACCGTAACAACATGCGGTTGAACTTCTAGAACACCACCAGATACATAGATTAATTCTTCTGTACCGTTTTCCAAAATAACGCGGATCGCGCCAGGTTGGAGCAAAGTTACCAGCGGAGCGTGACCAGGCATAATACCTAACTCACCGCCAGCACCTTTAGCAATTAGCATAGTTACAGTGCCTGAGTACAAAGACTCTTGAACACTTACAACGTCACATTGCATAGTCGCCATGAGAATCTCCTAAATTAGGGAACTAATTAAAGTTTCTCAGCTTTAGCAATCACTTCGTCAATACCACCAACCATGTAGAACGCTTGTTCTGGGATGTGATCGTATTCACCAGCTAGAAGACCTTTAAAACCACGAATTGTTTCTTTAAGCGGTACAAGTTTACCAGGAGCACCAGTAAACACTTCAGCTACGTGGAACGGTTGAGAGAAGAAACGCTGGATCTTACGTGCACGGTATACAGTAAGTTTGTCTTCTTCTGACAATTCGTCCATACCAAGAATTGCGATAATGTCTTTCAATTCCTTATAACGTTGAAGAACGTTTTGAACTGAACGAGCGATTTCATAATGCTCAGTACCAACTACAAGTGGATCTAGCTGACGTGAAGTAGAGTCAAGTGGATCGATCGCAGGGTAAATACCTTGAGAAGCGATGTCACGGCTCAATACAACAGTTGCGTCCAAGTGAGCGAACGTAGTTGCAGGCGATGGATCTGTTAAGTCATCGGCAGGTACGTATACCGCTTGGATTGACGTAATAGAACCAGACTTAGTCGATGTAATACGTTCTTGAAGAACACCCATCTCTTCTGCAAGAGTCGGTTGGTAACCTACTGCAGATGGCATACGGCCTAGAAGTGCTGATACTTCAGTACCCGCTAGTGTATAACGATAGATGTTGTCGACGAACAATAGTACGTCACGGCCTTTACCGTTTTCGTCTTTTTGATCACGGAAGTACTCAGCCATAGTCAAACCAGTCAACGCTACGCGTAAACGGTTACCTGGTGGCTCGTTCATCTGACCGTAGACCATTGCTACTTTGTCTAGAACGTTAGAGTCTTTCATTTCGTGATAGAAGTCATTACCTTCACGAGTACGCTCACCAACACCAGCGAACACAGATAAACCTGAGTGAGCTTTAGCGATGTTGTTGATCAACTCCATCATGTTTACAGTTTTACCAACACCGGCACCACCGAACAGACCAACTTTACCACCTTTCGCGAACGGGCATAGTAAGTCGATGACTTTAATACCAGTTTCTAGAAGGTCAGTAGAAGCCGCTTGTTCTGCATAAGAAGGCGCTTGACGGTGAATTGGTAAACGCTCTTCAGTCGCAACAGGACCAGCTTCGTCGATCGGGCGACCAAGAACGTCCATGATACGGCCAAGAGTCGCTGTACCTACTGGTACAGAGATCGGAGCGTTAGTGTTAGTTACGTTCAAACCACGCTTAAGGCCTTCAGTAGAACCCATTGCAATAGTACGAACTACGCCATCACCAAGTTGTTGCTGAACTTCTAATGTAGTTTCAGTACCGTCAACTTGGAGAGCGTCATAGATCTTAGGAACGCTGTTACGTTCAAACTCGACGTCGATAACCGCGCCGATGATCTGAATGATACGACCGCTACTCATTGCTGTCTCCTCAATTCAAACTAATATATGTTAAACGGCAGCGGCACCACCAACGATCTCAGAAATTTCCTGAGTAATCGCGGCTTGACGCAGCTTGTTATAAATAAGTTGCAGGTTCTTGATCAATTCACCCGCGTTATCAGTTGCAGCTTTCATTGCAACCATACGAGCAGACTGCTCACACGCGATGTTTTCGATCACACCTTGATACACCACAGACTCGATGTAACGAACCAACAAGCCATTTAAAAGCTCTTCAGCTTCAGGCTCGTAGATGTAGTCCCAACCGTATTGACGGTTAAGCGTCTTGTCTTCTTCAGCAGCTGCTAAAGGAACAAGCTGTTCGATCTTTTGGTTTTGAGTCATGGCGTTGACAAAGCCGTTAGAAACCAGATAAATACGATCTAATTCGCCTTTATCATAAGCGTCTAACATCACCTGTACAGAACCAGATAACTGTTCAAGACTTGGAGTGTCGCCCACTTGAGTGGTCGCACCAAGCACTTTACCGCCGTAGTTTTTAAAAAACGAAACCGCTTTTTGACCAATCAAAGCAAATTGAACTTCAATTGACTGCTCTTGTTGCTGTTGAACGTGTTTTACCACTTTCTTGAACAGGTTAATGTTCAAACCACCAGCAAGGCCACGATCTGAAGACACAATGATATAGCCAACGCGCTTAACAGGACGTTCAACCATATAACGGTGTTTATATTCAGGATTCGCTTGTACCAAATGAGCAATTACACGGTGCATATTTTCGGCATACGGACGGCCTTGAGCCATGCGCTCTTGCGCACGACGCATCTTAGAAGCTGCTACCATCTGCATCGCGCGAGTAATTTTCTGCGTGCTTTTGATACTAGCTACTTTGGCGCGAATTTCTTTTAAATTTGCCATACGCTTAACCTAGTATTCGAAGGCCCTTACGAGCCCTCGAAGGTTGATTCCGTGAACCAAACCAACACCAATCTAGCAAGTTGCTAAATTAGTAAGTTTGAGTCGCTTTGAATTTTTCAATACCAGCTTTGAATTCAGCTTCGATATCTTTATCCCAAGCACCAGTCTCGTCAATTTTTTGCATTAACGCAGCGTGTTCTGAACGGAAGTAAGCAATTAACGCAGCGTCAAAGTCTACGATTTTCTTAACTTCTACGTCAGCCATGTAGCCTTCGTTAGATGCATAAACTGATACAGCTTGGTCAGCGATTGAGTATGGAGCATATTGTTTTTGCTTCATAAGCTCAGTTACGCGTTGACCGTGTTCAAGCTGTTTACGAGTTGCTTCGTCAAGGTCAGAAGCGAACTGAGCAAACGCTGCCAATTCACGGTACTGTGCAAGTGCAGTACGGATACCACCAGACAATTTCTTGATGACTTTAGTCTGCGCAGAACCACCAACACGAGATACAGAGATACCCGCGTTCACAGCAGGACGAATACCTGCGTTGAACAATGATGTTTCAAGGAAGATCTGACCGTCAGTAATCGAAATTACGTTGGTTGGTACGAATGCAGATACGTCACCTGCTTGAGTTTCAATAATCGGCAATGCAGTTAATGAACCAGTTTGGCCTTTAACTTCACCGTTAGTGAATTTCTCAACGTAGTCAGCAGATACACGAGAAGCACGTTCAAGTAGACGTGAATGTAGATAGAACACGTCACCTGGATAAGCTTCACGACCTGGTGGACGACGAAGAAGCAATGAAATTTGACGGTAAGCAACAGCTTGTTTAGACAAGTCATCATAGATGATCAGAGCGTCTTCACCGCGGTCACGGAAGTATTCACCCATTGTACAGCCAGAGTATGGAGCCAAGAACAGCATTGCTGCTGGATCGGCTGCAGCTGCTGCTACAACAGTTGTATACGCCATAGCGCCAGTTTCTTCTAGCTTACGTACTACGTTTGCGATAGTTGATTGTTTTTGACCAACTGCAACGTAGATACATTTAATGCCAGAGTTTTTCTGAGCGATGATCGCGTCGATCGCCATAGCTGTTTTACCAGTCTGACGGTCACCAATGATCAACTCACGTTGACCACGGCCTACTGGGATCATTGTATCTACTGATTTATAACCAGTTTGTACAGGTTGATCCACTGATTGACGCCAAATTACGCCTGGTGCTACTTTTTCAACAGCATCAGAAAGTTTTGCATCAATAGGGCCTTTACCATCAATCGGGTTACCCAAAGCATCTACGACACGGCCAAGAAGTTCAGGACCAACCGGAACTTCTAATACACGACCTGTACAACGAGCTTTTTGACCTTCTTGAAGGCTTAAGTAGTTACCTAAAACAACGACGCCCACTGAATCCTGTTCTAGGTTCAGTGCCATACCGTATAAGCCGCCGTCGAATTCGATCATTTCACCGTACATTGCATCAGCAAGGCCGTGAATGCGCACAATACCGTCGGATACCATAACAATGGTACCTTCGTTTTTAGCGGTCGCGCTGGTGTCCAGATCGCCGATACGCTGTTTAATGAGCGCACTGATCTCGGATGGATTCAGTTGTTGCATTGCGCTATACCTCAATCTTTTTAAAGTTCAGTCTTCTTATATGCAATTAAGCTAGAAGACGAGTACGCATTTTTTCAAGCTTATTAAGCGCAGAATCATCTATCACTTGGTCGCCTGCACGAATAACCACACCCGCGATTAACGCCGGGTTAACTTCTACAGAAACGTTTACTGCTGCATTGAATTTTTTCTCTAACGCATGAGTAAGAAGTTGTTCCTGTACAGAAGTCAATGGGAATGCTGATTCAATTACAACATCCACAGTATTGTTATTCTGTGATTTGAGCTGTTCATATTCTGCAGCGATTTCAGGAAGCAAAGCCAAACGTGCGTTTTCAGCAAGCATAGTCAAAAAGTTTGACACTGCAGGCGTTTGGTCTTCGCCTAAAACTTTAGCAAAAAGTGCCACCTGCTCAGCAGGTGTCAACTCAGGGCGATTTAGATAAGCTGAAAATGCTTCGTCTTGCACCGCAGCACTGAGCAATTCAAGTGCAGTTGACCAAGAGTCAGCTGTACCTTGCTCAGAAGCGTAAGCAAATGCTGCTTTAGCGTAAGGGCGTGCCAACGTCAAGAGTTCAGCCATAATCCGCCTCTCTTAAAGTTTAGCAGCCAGCTGAGTCAGCATGGCATTGTGAGCTTCTGCGTCAACTTGCTGGCTAAGAATTTTCTCAGCACCAGCAACTGCAAGAGCAGCCACTTGTTGACGTAATTCTTCGCGAGCAGCATTGATTTCAGTATCAACAGCTTCTTTAGCTTGTTGACGAATACGCTCACCTTCAGCTGACGCTTGGGTACGAGCTTCTTCGACCAATTGCGCTGCACGACGGTTCGCTTGTTCGATCAATTGAGCCGCTTGTGCTTTTGCCGCGTCCAGTTCAGCTTTCACTTGTGCTTGCGCATCTGCAAGGTCAGCCTTCGCTTTTTCAGCAGCATTTAAGCCATCAGCGATTTTACGCTGACGTTCACTAATCGCATTGATTAGTGGTGGCCATACAAACTTCATGCAGAATGCGACGAAAATCGCAAACGCAATCGCTTGGCCAAACAATGTGAGGTTGATATTCATTGCAAATTCCTCAAATAGTGAATTTCGGAATTAAGCTGATTAACCTACAAATGGATTAGCGAAGATGAAGAACAAGCCAATACCAACACCGATCATAGGCACAGCATCAAGAAGACCCGCGATTAAGAACATACGAGTTTGAAGTTGTGGAGCCAATTCTGGTTGACGAGCTACAGCTTCAAGGAAACGGCCGCCTAGAAGACCAAAACCAATCGCAGTACCTAAAGCACCGAAAGCGATCAAGATAGCAGATGCAATTGCAACTAGACCTAAAGTGAGTTCCATGATAATTCCTCAGAGGTTAGGTTTATACCAAATTAAGTTAAAAAATTGTGCCCAACCATCCCGTGACAGTTAGGCAATACCATTAATGCTTTTCGCTTGCCATGCTCAAGTATACGATAGTCAGCATCATGAAAATGAATGCTTGTAGCGTAATAACAAGAATGTGGAAGATCGCCCAAGGCACAGATAACGCCCACTGGATCCAGAACGGTAATAACGCGATAAGAATGAAGATTAACTCACCCGCATACATGTTACCGAATAGTCGTAGAGCCAATGAAACTGGACGTGCAAGGAAGGTTACCAATTCCAGAATCAAGTTCACTGGAATAAGGATCGCTTTTGCAACTGGGTTACTTGGGTTAAATGGGTTAAGTGCTAGTTCACCAACGAAGCCGCCAACACCTTTTTCACGGATGCTGTAGAACAAGATAAGTGCAAATACAGACAATGACATACCAAGGGTAATGTTAGGGTCAGTAGATGGAACGATCTTGAAGTATACGTGGTGTGGATCAATACCAAACAGGCCACCAATCACGTGTTGAGCGACATAAGGAATCCAGTCAACCGGGATAAGGTCCATCAAGTTCATGAGGAAAATCCACACGAAGATGGTTAGCGCTAGTGGAGCGATCAAACGCGATTTACCATGGAAGGTATCGCGTACACTTGAGTCAACAAACTCGATAATCATTTCGATTGCAGACTGGAACTTGGTAGGAACACCAGCGTTTGCAGCTTTCGCTACGAACCAGAATAACAAGCAGAAAATGATACCAAGGCCGATTGACCAACCCATTGAATCCAAGTGAATAGCAGTGAACCCCATCTGTTGAGCTTCAGCACCGTTCTCGGCCAATTTCCATGTACCGTCTGGCATTTTGCCATAGGTCATATTGGTCAAGTGATGCTTGATATACTCGGTCGAAGTAAGGGCATGTTCTTCAGCAGCCATAAATCACACCTGGTCAATGTCAAAAAACTATAGAACAAACGAATATCGCGTGCTGCTTGATATCTCGCCTGCTCCTAAAAAAACTTTTCAATTTTTTGTTGTGTTTAAACTCGTTTTTGTAGACGTGACACCCAAAAAGGAGCGACCCACGACATGGCTTGAACGAGCATAAAACCACAAAACAACGCAACCGGGGATAACGGCTTGACATTGCTTAAAATTAAAATGAAACCAACAATCACAATTGCAAACTTGCCCATCAGGCCTTTATACATGTTCGAAAGAACCTGCTTAGATGCCCGCGCTCCTGCCGCTCGAAATGATTGCCATGAAAAATAACAACTCGCAAACCAGCAGACGAACGCCCCCAAAGCGGCACTCAAGGCTACGTTTGAGTCTTTCACGACCCAGCCAATCAAGGCTGAAACAGGAATCATTAATGCTTGTAAGAGGACTAAAGCTTTCGCTAATCGTCGGTCAATCAAGCGACTAGTTCGGCTCATTATTTATTCACTCACAGCAAGCATGCTTGACAAGTTTAGCTGATGATTATTTTTAATCGCAGGCATTATAGAGTTACACCCCTGAACATGCAATCTTTTCCCGACCTTAGTCGTGTTTTTTTCAACAGATCAAATGCTGGCAAACTAATCAAAACTTGATTATTTTTAAATCATTGATGGGCATTTAACACACATTTACGGGTTTGCTCGGCCAATTTCTGCCAGGCCTGGATAAAGTCCCCTGCCCCACTCATGCTTTCATCGACACTCTGGAACACAATCGGTTTCAGTTTACGGTACTGATTTTCACCAGCATGTGCTTCTGCCAGCAGACACATTTTGCTCTGCACACGACTGTCTTGCAGATACTTGATCTGCGCCACGGTTGGTGACACATGTGGGTCATCCGTCAAAGCCCCCATGAACTTCAGGTTCAATGGGCGTTCCAGATATTGATAGGCATCATGGTAGGACCAATAAGGTTGAGCTTTACTTGTAGAACTATAACGCTGTGCAGTCAAAAACATGGTTTGGGCAAAGTCACGCGCATTTTTCCAATAGACCTCCCGATGCTCAGGCAGCTGCTGAGAACGTAAGGCTGCAATGAAGAAACCGATGCGCACTGCATTGTTGGGATCGAGCCAGACATGGGTATCGACGGTATCTTTTAAGGCTTGCCCACGTGGATTACGCATTGGCAAAGTGGTCAGAATACCCGAATCTAAAATCGCGATACTTTTATTGTTATTGTTCAACACTTTTGCCAACGGTGCTTCATGTGCCTGCCCCAACCAGATCACCAGGCCGGCATCCTGAATCGTTTTACGGTGTGCCGGGGTGAGGCTGACATCATGACCGCTTTGATTGGCCAGTAATAAAGTCGGCTGTTCCACGCCTTGAGTAATGGTCTTGGCAATCAGATAAATCGGCTGCGTTGAAACCACCAGACTTTGCGACCAGCTAAGGGTACTGAACAAAGCCAAGCTACACAGGGCAAGGAAACGGAACATGAAGAAATCGCTATATAAGGACAAATTTGATAGTGTTATAATATAACAAAATTATAAAAATACCTATGCCCAATCGAAACTCTGGGCGCTTCATGTTAAGATTTGAAATCTTTTAATTTTCAGTTTCGCACCTGAGGTGAACTATGGGTTCATGTTCGCACGAACACCACAATGCATTGCACGGCGTACACGACCATCCAAATGTCGCGCAACGTCTGGCCGAAGCAGAGAGTCTTTGTGCGGCAAGTGGCGCACGCCTCACTCCTTTACGCAAAGAGGTACTGGAACTGATTCTGAATGCAAGCGGCCCGATGGGTGCGTATGATCTGCTGGCACAAATGAAAAATGCCAGCGACCGTCCTGCTGCCCCACCAACGGTATACCGTACACTCGACTTTCTATTAGAAAAAGGCTTTATTCACCGCCTGACCTCTATTAATGCCTATATTCCCTGCTGCCATCCGCGTGAAGGTCATCAGGCGGCATTCTTGATTTGTACTGAATGTAAAGCAGTCAAAGAAGCATCTGCACAAGGTTTATTAGAACAACTGGATGCTTTGGCGGCTTCAGACGATTTTAGTGCACACCACAGCATTATCGAAATTTCAGGAATCTGTCAGCAGTGTCGCAACAAAGCTTGAATACATCTCCCTTGATCCAGCTTTCCAATATCTGGGTCAATATTGATGATCGTGACATTTTAAAGGCCATTGATTTCTCTTTGCAGGAGAAAGAGATTGTTACGATGATTGGTCCGAACGGTGCCGGTAAGTCGACCTTAATAAAGGTCATGCTTGGGATCGTCAAACCGAAATCCGGTGAAATCAAAACGGCGCGCAAGCTAAAATTCTCTTATGTGCCACAGAAATTCAATCCTTCACATAGTCTGCCACTACGTGTCAAAGACTTGTTAGCTCTAGAAAAATGCCCTGCAGATATTAAGGCAGAAATCATCCGTGATACCGGCATTGCCAAACTGGAAAATTCTAAAGTACAACAGCTTTCCGGCGGTGAACGTCAACGTGTGTTGTTGGCTCGCGCCTTATTACGTCAGCCGGATATTCTAGTACTGGATGAACCGATGCAGGGTCTAGATATTCAGTCTGAGGCTGAACTGTATGAATATGTGCGTAGCCTGCCGGAAAAATATGGCTGTGCCATTTTAATGGTCTCGCATGACCTGCAATGGGTGATGCAAGGCACACATCGCGTGGTTTGTCTGAATAAACATATCTGTTGTAGCGGCCTGCCAGAAAGTGTGCAGCAGCATCCAGAATATCAAGCTATTTTTGGTACCAACCGGGTGTTCTACCAGCATCATCATGACCACTGTGCCCATGGTGACTCCGCGACACCTTGTCAGCACGATTCACGTCCCCACATTCACCCCGAGCCGGAAGCTTAAGCCATGATGGATTGGTTATCTCTCCTATTACCTGCATGGATTATGGGAACACTCTTGGTGTTCCTGACCGCACCACTCGGCTGTCTGATGCTGTGGCGTCGTATGTCTTTCTTTGCAGATACGATGGCACATGGCACTTTGCTTGGCGTTGCCATTGCTGGTGCGATGAGCCTGCCGCTTTGGATGGGGGTCAGCTTTATCGCAGTCTTATTGGTCGCTGTACTATGGGTACTGTATGACCCGCGTTTGCCGAATGATGCATTATTGGCACTCTGTTCAGCAACCCTGCTCTGTTCAGGTTTATTATTCATTCAGCATTTACCGAGTTTAAGACCGGAACTGCTGAGTTATTTATTTGGTGATCTACTCACCATTTCATGGACAGATCTTCCTACTTTTGCCGTCGTGATTATCTTGGCTTTGGCCGTTCTTTATAAAAGCTGGCAGGCGCAAATCCAAATTGCGATTGATCCTGATATGGCGATCAGTGAAGGCGTAAATGCAAAACTGCAGCGTCTGATCTTCATGTTGTTACTGGCGCTGTTTACTGTATTGGCATTACGTGCGGTCGGTTCTCTTTTGATGGGTGCCTTACTAGTGATTCCAGCACTCACCGCTCGCCTACTGGCAAATTCCCCTCGTCAAATGGTGATGTGGGCTTTTGTGATTGCACAAATTGGTGTGACAGTCGGACTCTGGTCAAGTGCAGGTCTAAATACGTCAACAGGTCTGACCATTGTGCTGACCATGTCAGTGTTGTTTGCCGTTATTTTTATCCTACAGAAGTTTAAAAAACTGGCTTAAGACATGGCAGGTAAATTTTATCTAATTAGTGCCTGCTTGCTCGGACACAAGGTTCGTTATGATGGTCGCGACTGTCTGGTAAAAGAGTTGGTCGATTATTTATTGCCGGATCAATATGTCACGATTTGCCCTGAAGTCAGTGGTGGTTTGCCTATACCTCGACCCGCAGCAGAGATTCAATCTGGCGATGGTCGAGAGGTGCTGCTGTACCAAGCTCATGTTATAGATATAAATGGTACAGATGTTTCCGATGCCTTTATCAAAGGTGCCTATGCCGCTTTAGATCTTGCCCAAAGATTTCAAGCGACACATGCCATCCTCAAAGCCCATAGCCCTTCTTGTAGCAGCAAGCTGATTTATGATGGTTCATTTACTGGAAATAAAATTCAAGGTGATGGGGTCACAGCAGCATTACTTAAACAGCATGGTATGGAGGTCATGACTGAAGATGAATTTTTACAGATGATTCTTTAAGAGATCGTTAAATTTCCTCTCCTTTAAGGAGAGGTTTCCCTACTGATGCACCAAACTCAATAAAAACGCAGCTCCAGCGAACAAGCTGGCAAAAGTTCGATTCATGACTTTCTGCTGTTTTGGCGATTTCAGAAGACGCAGAACCTTGGCAGCCAGACCGGTATAGCCTGCCATCACGATCAGATCAATCGTTACCATAGTCGCGGCCATAATCACATATTGAATCCATTGCGGTTTAGATAAGTCCAGAAATTGCGGCAATACTGCCAGCAAAAATACAATCGCTTTGGGATTACTCATATTGACCAGAAAACCGTGGATGACGAGTTTCCCAGCTGATTTTCGTGCGAGTTCATGTTTAATTTCAATCGACTGCGCTGGTGCTTTCCACTGCAAAAAGGCCAGATACAATAAATAGGCAACCCCAAACCATTTCACTGCAAGAAATGCCCAAGGTGTAGTCGCAAACAATACCCCTGCCCCGGCAGCCACAATAGCAATTTGAACCAATAGGGCGAGTTGCAAGCCGAGCGCATTCCAGTATCCATGTCGGAAACCGTAATTCAGTCCGCTCGACATTGAAGCAATAGCACCCGCACCTGGGGAAATACTGATCACCCAACAGGCTAACATATAAGCAAACCAGACTTGATAGGACATAGAGATTTAACTCATTCAAATTCAGGATCTAATTATATGACTTTTCCAATATTTTCAGCCAAAAAAATTGCTTAAACATCAGACTGCATACTATTCACTCTATAGCGCTTCAGGCACAATAGCAGGATTGGATACAGAAAATTTATTACAGGAGCCATGAATGACAGCCCAATCTGTAATTTTGCCATTACCTTCAGATCATGCTCGCTTTATTGTTTTACGTCTGAAAAATCTCAGTATCAAAGATTTTAAGGAACGATTAAAACAGCTATTTACGACACGCGATCGCCTGATTACCCAACATCCGAATGCGCAAATTAAAACGGCTGTCGCTTTTGGTCCTGAACTCTGGTCAAAATTGTATGAACAGGCACCTGCTGGTTTTAAACAATTAGAGCCAATTCAAGGTTCATTTAATATGCCTGTGGTACCGGCAGATGTGCTGATCCATATTGCCAGTGCGCGTGCCGATATCTGTTTCGCCTTGAGTCAGTCTTTCTTTGAAGGTATTCGCGATCAGGTTGAAGTACTAGATGAGCGTGTTTGCTTCCGTTACTTTGATGGCCGTGATATTACCGGTTTCATTGATGGGACTGAAAATCCGCAATTCCCGGATGATCGAGCTGAAGTGGCTTTACTTGGTGAAGATACGGGCATTTTCCAGGATGGTTCATTCATTTTTGCACAGCGTTATGCGCATAACCTGGATAAATGGAAGAAACTCAAAGTCGATGCTCAAGAACAAGTGATGGGTCGTACCAAACTTGAATCGATTGAACTCGAGGATGAGGTAAAACCTGCCAATGCACATATCGCTCGTACTGTCGTTGAAGATGAGGGAGGCGAGGAAATGGAAATTCTACGTCACTCTCTGCCTTATGGAGATGGTCGTGGTGACCAAGGTCTATTCTTCATTGCTTATACCAAAGACCTGAAAATCATTGATGCCATGTTAGTGCGCATGTTTGGTACATCAGGCGATGGGATCCATGACCGCTTGCTACACTTCGTGACTCCAATGGATGGTGCGTATTACTTTGCACCGAGTGAGGAGTTGTTGGAAGAGATTTTGGAAGGGTAAAATTTATAAGGTCGGTGATTGCTACATTCTCCATAATGTAGCAATCTAAAAAATTATTTTTTAAGAAAATTTCTATAATTAATATTTTCACACCCTAGAGTAAATGTTAAGCACTTTAAATCTGAATCTAAAATCAATTTATAGTCATTAATTTTCCTGTTACTTTCCCTAATATTGGCATTATATAAATATTTTTTCTCTTCTTTAATATAAGAAAAATTATCACCAGCCAATATACTCCCGTAATCACTTTCTAAATTAGCAGATGAAGAATTTACTACTGGAGCTTCAATAACTAAATTTGATAACTTATTAGATCTCTTGCGAAAGTCGTTATTGCAAGTTCATCCGGTTTACCAGTGCAGCGATTAAGTTAATGCGTAAACCGAATCTTTTCCGTCTATTTCGATAGCGTTCACTTAGTATTCTAAATCTTTT
>NZ_JBHDVN010000057.1:0-17438 GCF_046635365.1 Acinetobacter sp. NIOH-H-8 | reverse complement strand
AGTACCAGCGTACGGCCCACAGAATGATGTCACGCTGAAAATGCCGGCCTTTGAATGGGTTCATGTGCAGCTCCATCAGCAAAAGGGGATGATAAGTTTATCACCACCGACTATTTGCAACAGTGCCTTTTGCAGGCAGTCGTATGATGCGTGATTTGTTGAATCGTCAAGGACATCATATAGGACGACGTCATACACGTACTTTAATGAAGAAAATGGGTATTCAGGCGTTATATTGCAAACCAAATTTAAGCCAGGCTAATCAAGCTCACCGTAAATATCCATATCTGCTCAAAGGGTTGGCTATTCAGCGCAGTAATCAAGTGTGGTCTACGGATATAACGTATATCCCTATGGCAAAAGGCTTTGTTTATTTATGTGCTGTGATTGATTGGCATAGCCGCAAGGTACTTGCGCATAGGGTATCGATTAGTATGGAGGTTACATTTTGCATAGAAACATTAAATGAAGCTATTGAAAAATATGGTCGACCTGAAATATTTAATACAGACCAAGGCAGTCAGTTTACCAGTGATGCATTTATTGATGTATTGAAATCAAATGGCATTCAAATCAGTATGGATGGTAAAGGTCGATGGGTAGATAATGTGATGGTTGAACGATTATGGCGGAGCGTTAAATATGAAGAGGTGTATCTCAAAGCTTATAGCAGTGTCACAGATGCGAAAAAGCAATTAAGTGCATATTTTGAGTTTTATAATTTGAAACGACCTCATTCGAGTCTAGACAAAATGACACCAAATGAGTTTTACTATGATCAGCTACCCCAACAAAACAAGGTGGCTTAACTAGAGCGGAATATCACTTATAAATACGCTTTTAGTTGTTCAAACAAGTGGGACCACCTCTATATCTCGATAGGTATAGTAGAGTGATATCTCGATAGGTATAGTGTTTTGCAGTTTAGAGGAGATATCGCGATGCATACGCGGAAGGCAATAACGGAGGCGCTTCAAAAACTCGGAGTCCAAACCGGTGACCTCTTGATGGTGCATGCCTCACTTAAAGCGATTGGTCCGGTCGAAGGAGGAGCGGAGACGGTCGTTGCCGCGTTACGCTCCGCGGTTGGGCCGACTGGCACTGTGATGGGATACGCGTCGTGGGACCGATCACCCTACGAGGAGACTCTGAATGGCGCTCGGCTGGATGACGAAGCCCGCCGTACCTGGCTGCCGTTCGATCCCGCAACAGCCGGGACTTACCGTGGGTTCGGCCTGCTGAATCAATTTCTGGTTCAAGCCCCCGGCGCGCGGCGCAGCGCGCACCCCGATGCATCGATGGTCGCGGTTGGTCCGCTGGCTGAAACGCTGACGGAGCCTCACGAACTCGGTCACGCCTTGGGGGAAGGATCGCCCGTCGAGCGGTTCGTTCGCCTTGGCGGGAAGGCCCTGCTGTTGGGTGCGCCGCTAAACTCCGTTACCGCATTGCACTACGCCGAGGCGGTTGCCGATATCCCCAACAAACGGTGGGTGACGTATGAGATGCCGATGCTTGGAAGAGACGGTGAAGTCGCCTGGAAAACGGCATCGGATTACGATTCAAACGGCATTCTCGATTGCTTTGCTATCGAAGGAAAGCCGGATGCGGTTGAAACTATAGCAAATGCTTACGTGAAGCTCGGTCGCCATCGAGAAGGTGTCGTGGGCTTTGCTCAGTGCTACCTGTTCGACGCGCAGGACATCGTGACGTTCGGCGTCACCTATCTTGAGAAGCATTTCGGAACCACTCCGATCGTGCCTCCGCACGAGGCCGTCGAGCGCTCTTGCGAGCCTTCAGGTTAGAGGCCGTCGACAATGATAATCTGGATCAACGGACCTTTCGGCGCCGGAAAGACGACGCTCGCTAAGCGGCTGCGCGATCGGCGTTCCAAATCGCTGATCTTTGACCCCGAGGAAATCGGGTTCGTGGTGAAAGAAACGGTCCCCATGCCAGCGAGCGGAGACTATCAGGATCTCCCCTTGTGGAGGGGACTTACGATCGCGGCGGTCAGGGAGATTCGAAGGAATTACTCGCAGGACATCATCATCCCAATGACGCTCGTGCACCCGGACTATCTGACTGAGATACTCGACGGGGTAAGGCGGATCGACGATCAGCTGCTGCACATCTTTCTGACGCTCAACGAGGACCTATTGCGTCACCGGATCGCGAACCAGACCATGCATCCTGACCCGAATCGAAATGCGGAGATTCGAGAGTGGCGATTAGCGAATGTCGCCCGATGCTTGGCCGCAAGGGAACGGCTTCCATGCACAACCCGTGTTCTCGATAGTGGTGCACACACCAGCGATGAACTCGCAGCGATGGTGCTCGACGGAATCGATGGGCGCACCTGATCGCCTTCGACGCCTGCGCAAAGCGTAGCGCGAGGGTGGCGGGCTCACGACCAAACGCCCAGAGGTCGATCATCGCAGGGATGTTTGGCTTTGTGGTGCGGACGACGGGACTCGAACCCGTACTCTCACAGAGAAGCAGATTTTCGTACCACCTCGACTTTCGCCGCCGTCTGATGACGTTCGTGGTCTGGACTGTCCCTTCGCCATTGCCCGAAGGCTTTAGGCGCCGCCCGTCCAGTCTCTACACCTTCCCCCGAAGGGGCTTGGCTCGGGATTGGCTTAGGGTATTGCCCGTTAGCGTTCCCCGACTTTGAGCGGTTCTACTCCGCGGATTTCCCCGCGGGCACTCCAATTTTAAAGTCTGCTGCGTCTACCGATTTCGCCACGTCCGCCTTTTTTCGCCGTTCCTAGCGCTCGTGCGATGCACCTATGTTGCACCTAGCGCCGAATCGTTCTTCGTCATCCTGAAAAACCACGTCTCCTAAAGCCTTGCATAGCTTATCTTTTCTCCACCACGAACTTTTTTGTGGGATGGTAGAAAAAAAGACTTTTTAAGTCCGCTGGCTTGCCAGGCCTTGTTAGCTTGTACGGTCATGGTTATCGGGTAAAGAATATTGACGGCATCGCTGGTGTCGGTGGCTGAAAAGCCGGCTCCCATCAGGGCAATAGCCATTTCAGATGCAGGCGTACAGGGCAATGGTCAACAGCTACAGCCTGTCTGACGATTCCGGCGTCATGGCTGCGGCGGCTATCACGCATTTTTTGTTCGGTCAGGCGGTGTTTTCGTACCTCAATGGTTGGAGCGTGTTGATCGGACCTGGTACAGGTTTGGACAGCACGGGCTGCAAATACGCAAGGGATTTAATGGGCCTGGTGGCGTTCACGGCTTTTATCGTGACGTTTCTGTTCAGGGGCTACTCATAATCTCGTGGCTCGGCGGTTCCCGGCACACCATGACAGTAAGGAAGGACCCTGTGTCTCAACTCTCCCAGCTTCGAAGCCCCGCCGCCGTGCAGGCTGCCATCGATGAGTTCGTGCAACTGGGCCGCACGAAATTCCTGGCGCGCCACGGCTACGGCAAGTCCCGCGACTTCCTGGTACGTGATCCGAAGACCGGCACCGATTGCGATTCCAAGGCCATCGCCGGTGTGGCCTTCGGCAAGCAATTTCCCGAGCAGGGCCCGCTCACTGCTGACAGCTTCTCCGGTGGCGAGGCGACCGTCGTTCCGGCGCTGACGCGGCTCGGGTTTCGCATCATTCGCATCGGCGAAGACTGGTCCGAAGAAGAGGTCCTGGCCACGGTCGAAGACTATTTCGACATGCTGCGTGCCGAGGCGGCTGGGGAGCCGTACAACAAGTCCGAGCACAACCAGGCACTGCGCCAACTGCTGAACGGTCGCAGCAAGTCTTCAGTCGAGCTCAAGCACCAGAACATTAGCGCCGTACTCGATGCCCTGGGCCTGCCCTATATCAACGGCTACAAGCCACGCGGCAACAGCCAACTGCTGCTGCGTAAATCCGTACACGCCTACGTTCTGGAACATCAGCAGACGGTCGGCGCTCTTGTCGATGCCCTGGAGGAGGTAAAACTTCCGGGTGACAAAACCTACCGAGCGGCTTTGGTAGAACCACCCGCCCGTGAAGTGCTTGTGCGTACCCCGGCATCTCTACGGCAACGCCTACCGCGAAAGTTCGATTATGCCGCTCGCGATGAAGCCAACCGCAAACTGGGCCGGGCAGGGGAGCAGTGGGTGATTGGCTACGAACAGCAACGCCTGACCGAGCTCGGCCACCCAGAGCTTTTTCAGCGGCTGGATTGGGTGTCCGACACCCAGGGAGACGGTGCGGGGTTCGACATCCTGTCGTTCGAAGAGGACGCCCATGAGCGCTTCATCGAGGTGAAAACCACCAATGGCGGGGTAGGCTCGTCTTTCTTGGTCAGCCACAACGAACTCGAATTCTCCAAGGAGGCGGGCGATCAATTCCATCTGTATCGCGTGTTCCAGTTTCGGGACGGTCCGCGCCTGTTCACGCTACCCGGCGACCTCAGCCAACATGTGCATCTCAAGCCGACGGACTACCGGGCGAGTTTCCGGAGTTTGGTGGGGTAAAGGCAGGGTTCTGTTGAGCCGAATGGCTGTGTGCGGCCGATTCTGTTGAAAAAGTAGCGGCCTCCCCATGCCGTTGGCAAAATTGCTTTGTCAGCGAGCGTGGGGGCGAACAGCATGATGGGACAGTTACCGGGAGGACAGCAGCGCCTGTTCTACTCGTTCAATCTGGAAGATCACGTCCCGGCCCAACATCTCCTGCGCAGCATCGACCAGTGCTTGGATCTCAGTGATCTACGTGCCTACCTGGCAGATTTCTATAGCCCCATCGGGCGTCCCTCGATTGACCCGGAGTTGATGGTGCGCATGCTGGTCGTCGGCTACTTGCTATGGCATTCGTTCCGAGCGGCGATTGTGCGAAGAGGTGCACCTGAACCTGGCCTATCGCTGGTTCTGCCGGTTGGGTCTGGAAGACGAAGTCCCCAATCACTCGACCTTCTCGAAGAATCGCCATGGGCGTTTTCGTGACAGCGATCTATTCCGCTGGTTATTCAATGAGGTGCTGCGGCGCTGCATGGCAGCCGGCCTAGTCAAGGGTGAAGGTTTCGCCGTCGACGCCAGCATCATTAAGGCGGATGCCAGCCGGCAACGTGGGGTGGCGGGAGATGAGGTCGATTGGAACGATCCAAAGCTCAGCAGCCGCGCAGTGCGCGAGTACCTCGAAGCCCTTGATGAAGAGGCGCTGGCTGAGGCTCTTCCCAAGAAAATTTCGCTCACTGATCCTCAGTCCCGTTGGACAGCAGCGCCAGGTGGCCCGGCCTTTTTTGCCTACTCCACGAATTACCTGATCGACACTGAGCACGGTGTGATCATGGACGTGGAAGCTACCCCGGCGCACCGTACCGCCGAAGTCGATTCGACTAGGACGATGGTCGAGCGTGTCGAGGCGCAGTTCGATCTCACACCGGAACGCCTTATCGGCGATACCGCTTATGGCACCGCCCCGATGCTGGCCTGGATGGTCGAAGAAAAGGACATCGAACCGCATGTGCCGGTGTGGGACAAGACCGAGCGCAAGGACGACAGCCTCTCCAGTAACGACTTTCACTGGAGTCAGGACGCCAATGAATATCGCTGCCCAGCCGGCAAACCGCTACGCAGTGAATGGCGCGCCTTCACCCAGCAAAGGTCGCGGGTAACTAAGGCCAAAACCGTCATTTACCGCTCCAGCCAAACCGACTGCGCCACCTGCCCGTTGAAAGCGAAATGCTGCCCCAACACGCCGAATCGGAAGATCGTCCGCAGCATCCATGAGGCTGCCCGCGACGTGGCTCGACGCATCGCCAAGACACCGGAGTACCTCGTCTCTCGCTGCGAACGAAAGAAGGTGGAGATGCTTTTCGCCCACCTCAAACGGATCATGAAACTCGACCGTTTACGACTGCGTGGCCTAACGGGTGCCACTGACGAATTCACCTTGGCTGCGATGGTGCAGAACCTGCGCCGCATGGCCAAGCTTTTGCCTCAAGGGCCACCGCTGACGGGATAGGTATGCCTGCTACGAGCAGAAACCCTCAAATTAACCCTTAAACCTGAGCAAGGACGCTCAGTGAAACGCCGGAAGGCAACTTGAAGTGGCTTGCAGCCACTTCGACAGCAGGCACACCTGATCGGCAGGCTGCCGCTAAAGCTACTTTTTCAACAGAATCGGCCGATTTGTGCCGGTCGTCAAGGACCGCTTCGGATCACTCTCAACCGGATCGCGGGCCAGCTGATTTGCTAAAACCCGCGCCAAACTCAACGAAGGATTTCGCATGATCCGTTTTTTTTGGCGATCACGCTCGGCCTGATGGTTGGCTGCTCGTCGAGTTCAAGTTCGATCTGATCAGTGAGCGGTAGCGCAAGTGGATCGCCTCAGCCAAGCAGCGTTGTTGCCGGCGGCCGGAAGAAAGCCTTGAACTAGTAGCGGAAAGGATGAAACTTTATTTTTACGATTCTCAGCATTTTCCAAGGTTGAGCGAAAATTAGGATGATACTTTAATGATTCCGGCCTCCATCCCCACAAAACGCTTGCAGATGGCAGAATTGAAATAAGTCATTGTTTTAAATGGATTTTTTCAGGAATTGCTACGTTGCAGGGTCCTGTAGTTAGGATGACACTTTATTTTCCTCCCACAATCAAAGCATCCATCCATGCATTTGTGAAATCAGAACCCATTGAACGCATTGAGTTTGAAAAAAACTTGCTGAACTTAGGTATCGTGAACAATTATGAAAAATATATAGACTACAATAATTTGCTGTTTCACGTTTTGTTTAGCAAATGGATTAACAGTCCAGTTGACTTTGGATATTTTGTCGATCAAAACTTTTACGGTGCCAGCTAAGCTCACTCAAAACATCTACGGTGTAATACACCGTAAAAAGAATTGCACCTGGTACTTGCCACTAAAAAATGACAGTGAATGACATTTTGAGAGAAAAAAATTGTGGGGTAGTGCCTTTTCTACTCCTTTGAGAATTATAATTATGACAATTCCGATACACCTAACAATAACTTCATATTTTTCTTTCTTGAACTAAGATTCAATAACTTAACTAATTTCTATTTCAATCATAAAATATGATATGTTGACCTTAAGAATAATTCATAAACTTTACTATGTTTGCTTTAAAAACAATTCATTTAGAAAAGAAAGTCTCAAACGAAAATCAAATTATTCTTTTATTTGATTTAGATTCATTCTGTCCATGTATGTACCCTATGCTGTACACCATGAAATTTCTTAGATTTCAAAGTATCTCTACGCAGCATGCAGATTTAATCGCAATAAAATTTTGGTATGAATTTTGGTTTGAAAAGTTTGCCACGTCCTTTTGTGAGTCGTTCTATTCGACATCCTATAATTTTGAGATCATTCAATGTGAAATTGATAATTTCATTGTTTACTTAGAAAATAATAAAAAACTTGAAAGTAATCTTATACGGCTAAGCAATTCAGAACATATTAATTACACAACAATTGGTCATAGAGTTAGATCCTTCTTAAAGTTTTACAACTTCTTGATTAATGAATACTTAAGCATGCAATCACAGCCACAACTTACGTTGAAGGAAATTCAAAAAATTAAAGAAAACTTGAATAAATATATGACAATAAAGAAAAAAATTATAAATAATTTTTCAAAAGCCAATAAGACAATTAAAAGTGAGATAAATCATAATTTTAAGAGCATGAATCAGGAAATGATTAAAGGATTGTATTCAGTCATTTCACCAAGTAACTCTAATAAATACAATGAATTAAATCCTTTTAGATCTAAAAATGTACAACTCAGAAACTTTCTGATCATACATCTCATGCTCAACTATGGTCTTAGAATTGGTGAGCTTATGCTACTAACAACCAACTCTATTAAAAAATCAATTCAGAATCATAGTTTTAGTTTAATTATTACAAATACAGATGATGAGTTCGATGATCGATCAAAAAAGCCAAAAATCAAAAATGAATATTCGTACCGAGTAATTAAACTGCAGGAACGAGACTACAGAATTCTTCAAATCTATATAAATGAAATCCGAAAAGAAATTCCTTCACATATCTTATTTACATCCTTAAAGCCTCCCTATTCTGCTTTAAGTGGCCATCCCGATCATTGACCGCGTTATTCACCATTCCAACATCTTTATGCTCGGTGGCGAAAGCTACCGATTGAGGCAAAAAACGGCCTGTCAGTAAACAACAGGTGGGTCAATTTTATTGGCCAAAAGTGGGTCAAAAATAATGGCCATTGACAACGTGTTAATGGCCAATTAAACTGATCCAGTAATGGCCAATAATTTTGACCCACCTTCCGGTGGCTGCAAAGCCATGAAACGTGTAGCGTTCCTGTCCTGTAAAAGGCAAAGGGAGCGCGTCATTGAAGGAGTGGGTAGTGATTCACAAGATTAAAGGGTTGTATGACCAAGGCAACGGGCTGTCGATCCGTGCTATCAGCCGGGAACTGAAGGAACCTCCATTGAATCGAACTAATATTTTTTTTGGTGAATCGCATTCTGACTGGTTGCCTGTCAGAGGCGGAGAATCTGGTGATTTTGTTTTTCGACGTGGTGACGGGCATGCCTTCGCGAAAATCGCACCTGCTTCCCGCCGCGGTGAGCTCGCTGGAGAGCGTGACCGCCTCATTTGGCTCAAAGGTCGAGGTGTGGCTTGCCCCGAGGTGATCAACTGGCAGGAGGAACAGGAGGGTGCATGCTTGGTGATAACGGCAATTCCGGGAGTACCGGCGGCTGATCTGTCTGGAGCGGATTTGCTCAAAGCGTGGCCGTCAATGGGGCAGCAACTTGGCGCTGTTCACAGCCTATCGGTTGATCAATGTCCGTTTGAGCGCAGGCTGTCGCGAATGTTCGGACGCGCCGTTGATGTGGTGTCCCGCAATGCCGTCAATCCCGACTTCTTACCGGACGAGGACAAGAGTACGCCGCAGCTCGATCTTTTGGCTCGTGTCGAACGAGAGCTACCGGTGCGGCTCGACCAAGAGCGCACCGATATGGTTGTTTGCCATGGTGATCCCTGCATGCCGAACTTCATGGTGGACCCTAAAACTCTTCAATGCACGGGTCTGATCGACCTTGGGCGGCTCGGAACAGCAGATCGCTATGCCGATTTGGCACTCATGATTGCTAACGCCGAAGAGAACTGGGCAGCGCCAGATGAAGCAGAGCGCGCCTTCGCTGTCCTATTCAATGTATTGGGGATCGAAGCCCCCGACCGCGAACGCCTTGCCTTCTATCTGCGATTGGACCCTCTGACTTGGGGTTGATGTTCATGCCGCCTGTTTTTCCTGCTCATTGGCACGTTTCGCAACCTGTTCTCATTGCGGACACCTTTTCCAGCCTCGTTTGGAAAGTTTCATTGCCAGACGGGACTCCTGCAATCGTCAAGGGATTGAAACCTATAAAAGACATTGCTGATGAACTGCGCGGGGCCGACTATCTGGTATGGCGCAATGGGAGGGGAGCAGTCCGGTTGCTCGGTCGTGAGAACAATCTGATGTTGCTCGAATATGCCGGGGAGCGAATGCTCTCTCACATCGTTGCCGAGCACGGCGACTACCAGGCGACCGAAATTGCAGCGGAACTAATGGCGAAGCTGTATGCCGCATCTGAGGAACCCCTGCCTTCTGCCCTTCTCCCGATCCGGGATCGCTTTGCAGCTTTGTTTCAGCGGGCGCGCGATGATCAAAACGCAGGTTGTCAAACTGACTACGTCCACGCGGCGATTATAGCCGATCAAATGATGAGCAATGCCTCGGAACTGCGTGGGCTACATGGCGATCTGCATCATGAAAACATCATGTTCTCCAGTCGCGGCTGGCTGGTGATAGATCCCGTCGGTCTGGTCGGTGAAGTGGGCTTTGGCGCCGCCAATATGTTCTACGATCCGGCTGACAGAGACGACCTTTGTCTCGATCCTAGACGCATTGCACAGATGGCGGACGCATTCTCTCGTGCGCTGGACGTCGATCCGCGTCGCCTGCTCGACCAGGCGTACGCTTATGGGTGCCTTTCCGCAGCTTGGAACGCGGATGGAGAAGAGGAGCAACGCGATCTAGCTATCGCGGCCGCGATCAAGCAGGTGCGACAGACGTCATACTAGATATCAAGCGACTTCTCCTATCCCCTGGGAACACATCAATCTTACCGGAGAATATCGTTGGCCAAAGCCTTAGCGTAGGATTTCGCCCTCTCCCGCAAACGACCCCATTAACCCGTCCTATTTCGCTGTCGTGCCCCTGCTCGAAGTCCTGCAAACTTTGGTGCATGAGATGGTCCACGCTTGGCAATTCCACTTCGGCAAGCCGGGCCGTCGCGGCTATCACAACAAGGAATGGGCCGACAAAATGGAGGCCATCGGCCTGATGCCGTCCAGCACCGGCAAGCCCGGCGGCGCGCGCACGGGCGAGAAAATGGCCGACTATGCCATACCGGGCGGCCTGTTCATGCAGGCGACCGACAAGCTGCTGACGCAGGATTTCAAAATCTCATGGCTCGATCGCTTCCCGCCCATGACGACGATCGCCGACACGGGCGACGATGACGGCGAGGGCGGCGACGATCTCGGCGACCTGATTTCACCACTGCCCGGCAACCGCTCGAACCGCGTCAAGTATCGCTGCCCGTCATGCGGTGCGCAGGCTTGGGGCAAGCCGTCGCTGCGGCTCCTGTGCGGCAATGAGGATTGCAAGGCCGTGCCGCTCGATCCCGTCGAGTGAGGCCGGACGATGCCCCAGCTTCCTTTTGGTGCCGGACATAAAAAAAGGCGGGGTCTGTGCCCCGCCTCTGTTTGACCTGGCTGTCGGCTATTCCTGCCGCCGATACTCCATCCTTCCATCGGTCAGGTTGCCCGATTTGCCGTCGATGGCGAGCGATATAGCGCCGAATCCGACCGACACCTGTAGAACATCATCCTGCAAGGTGGCCGGTATGTTCGTGGTCCGCGTCTTGCCCGTGAACGGGCTAGGCTCGGTGTTCCGCACCATGTAGCTGTCGCCGTTTCGCTCGATCTCTAGCACGTGCTTGTCGTTCTTGACGCCGACCCATTTCCCTAGAAACTGGTCGCCTGCGCTGTCGCGGCACTGTTGCAAATAGGCTGACATGATAAGCTAAATATCTTATTTATTTCGAGATACAGCAGATGAATCCCTTCCACGGTCGGCACTTTCAAGGTGAAATCATTCTTTGGGCTGTTCGTTGGTATTGTAAATATGGCATCAGCTATCGTGAACTTCAGGAAATGCTCGCTGAACGTGGAGTGAATGTTGATCACACCACAATTTATCGCTGGGTTCAGCGTTATGCTCCAGAAATGGAAAAACGTTTACGTTGGTATTGGCGTAATCCTACAGATCGACATTTATGGCATCTGGATGAAACTTACGTAAAAGTGAATGGCAAATGGGCATATCTATACCGTGCAGTTGACCAACGTGGCCATACTCTTGATTTCTATCTTTCTGCTAGACGAAATACCCATTCAGCTTATTGTTTTCTTGGTAAGATTTTGAATCATGTCAAAAAATGGCAGATTCCACGAGTCATAAACACTGATAAGGCTCATACCTATGGCCGTGCTTTGTCGCGACTAAAACAGGAAGGAAAGTGTCCTGAAGACCTGGACCATCGACAGATTAAATACAAGAATAACGTGATTGAATGTGATCATGGCAAGCTCAAACGGATCATCAAGGCTACGTTGGGATTCAAGTCTATGAAAACGGCTTATGCCACAATTAAAGGAATTGAGGTTATGCGTGCTCTACGCAAAGGACAAGCTTCATTATTTTATAACGGTAATATTCTAGGAGAAGTTTGGCTAGTAAATAGAGTTTTCGGTCTCTAAGCTTTTTTGAAGGGAAAATCATTGACTCAGATCCCTATTTGCAACAGTGCCGTCAAAACTGCAAGTATGCAGTCTTGACCAGGCATCTAGGGGTCGTCTCAGAATTCGGAAAATAAAGCACGCTAAGGCGTAGTCACCCCGTGACTCCCCCGCGCCGATGCAGCGAGCTTCGTTCCGTCTTGCAGTGACGCAATCAGCGGGCAGGAAACGTTCCCTTTCCGCGCATGGCAGGCGCACACCAGTTCAGACAGCACGGCCTCCATGCGTGCCAAGTCGGCCATCTTCTCGCGCACATCCTTGAGCTTGTGCTCGGCCAGGCCGCTGGCTTCCTCGCAATGGGTGCCATCCTCCAGCCGCAGTAGCTCGGCGATTTCGTCCAGGCTAAAGCCCAGCCGCTGGGCCGATTTCACGAACCGCACTCGTGTTACATCCGCCTCGCCATAGCGGCGAATGCTGCCATAGGGCTTGTCTGGCTCCGGCAGCAGGCCCTTGCGCTGGTAGAACCGGATGGTCTCCACATTGACCCCGGCCGCCTTGGCAAAAACGCCAATGGTCAGATTCTCAAAATTAATTTGCATATCGCTTGACTCCGTACATAACTACGGAAGTAAGCTTAAGCTATCCAAACCAAATTTGAAAGGACAAGCGTATGTCTGAACCACAAAACGGGCGCGGCGCGCTCTTCGCCGGTGGGCTGGCCGCCATTCTTGCGTCGGCCTGCTGCCTGGGGCCGCTGGTTTTGATCGCCTTGGGGTTCAGCGGGGCATGGATCGGCAACCTGACGGTATTGGAGCCGTATCGGCCGATCTTCATCGGCGCGGCGCTGGTTGCACTGTTCTTTGCCTGGCGGCGCATCGTCCGACCGACCGCAGCCTGCAAGCCGGGCGAGGTGTGCGCGATTCCGCAAGTGCGCACCACCTACAAGCTCATTTTCTGGTTCGTCGCCGTGTTGGTCTTGGTCGCGCTTGGTTTTCCCTACGTCATGCCATTTTTCTACTAATCAGGAGTTCATCATGAAAAAGCTGTTTGCCTCCCTCGCTCTCGCCGCTTTCGTTGCCCCCGTGTTCGCCGCCACTCAGACCGTCACGCTGTCCGTGCCTGGCATGACCTGCGCCTCTTGCCCGATCACTGTCAAGCACGCGCTTTCCAAGGTTGAGGGCGTGAGCAAGACCGACGTAAGTTTCGACAAGCGCCAGGCCGTTGTCACCTTCGACGATGCCAAGACCAACGTCCAGAAGTTGACCAAGGCGACCGAGGACACGGGCTATCCGTCCAGCCTCAAACGCTGATCCGTTAACCGAACTCGGGAGCGACACATGGGACTCATCACGCGCATCGCTGGCAAAACCGGCGCGCTCGGCAGCGTCGTTTCCGCGATGGGCTGCGCCGCCTGTTTTCCTGCCATCGCCAGCTTTGGCGCGGCCATCGGACTGGGCTTCTTGAGCCAGTACGAGGGGCTATTCATTGGCATCCTGCTGCCGATGTTCGCCGGCATCACGTTACTCGCCAATGCTATCGCTTGGCTCAATCATCGACAGTGGCGACGCACGGCGCTCGGCACGATAGGCCCGATCTTGGTGCTGGCAGCGGTGTTTTTAATGCGGGCTTACGGCTGGCAGAGCGGTGGACTGCTCTATGTCGGCCTGGCCTTGATGGTTGGGGTGTCGGTCTGGGATTTCATCTCGCCAGCACATCGCCGCTGCGGGCCGGACAGCTGTGAATTGCCAGAACAACGTGGCTGACGGCAACAGCCGTAGCCACCACAGAAAAGGAAAAATACATGACCACCCTGAAAATCACCGGGATGACCTGCGACTCGTGCGCGGCTCACGTCAAGGAAGCCTTGGAGAAAGTGCCCGGCGTGCAATCGGCGCTGGTGTCCTATCCGAAGGGCACAGCGCAACTCGCCATTGAGGCGGGCACGTCATCGGATGCGCTGACTACCGCCGTGGCCGGACTGGGCTACGAGGCAACGCTTGCCGATGCGCCACCGACGGACAACCGCGCCGGCCTGCTCGACAAGATGCGCGGCTGGATAGGGGCCGCTGATAAGCCCAGTGGCAACGAACGCCCGTTGCAGGTCGTCGTCATTGGTAGCGGTGGCGCGGCAATGGCGGCAGCACTGAAGGCCGTCGAGCAAGGCGCGCACGTCTCGCTGATCGAGCGCGGCACCATCGGCGGCACCTGCGTCAACGTCGGCTGCGTGCCGTCCAAGATCATGATTCGCGCCGCCCACATCGCCCATTTACGTCGGGAAAGTCCGTTCGACGGCGGTATCGCGGCGACTGTGCCTGCGATTGACCGCAGCAAACTACTGGCCCAGCAGCAGGCGCGCGTCGAAGAACTGCGCCATGCCAAGTACGAAGGCATTCTGGACGGCAACCCGGCCATCACCGTTGTACATGGTGAGGCGCGTTTCAAGGATGAGCAGAGCCTGGTCGTCCGTTTAAACGATGGTGGCGAGCGCGTGGTAGCTTTCGACCGCTGCTTAGTCGCCACGGGTGCCAGCCCGGCGGTCCCGCCGATTCCGGGCTTGAAAGAGTCACCCTACTGGACTTCCACCGAGGCCCTGGCGAGCGACACCATTCCCGAACGCCTTGCCGTAATCGGCTCGTCGGTGGTGGCGCTGGAGCTGGCGCAAGCCTTTGCCCGGCTGGGCAGCAAGGTCACGGTCCTGGCGCGCAATACCTTATTCTTCGGTGAAGACCCGGCCATCGGCGAGGCGGTGACAGCCGCTTTCCGTGCCGAGGGCATCGAGGTGCTGGAGCACACGCAAGCCAGCCAGGTCGCCCATATGGACGGTGAATTCGTGCTGACCACCACGCACGGTGAATTGCGCGCCGACAAACTGCTGGTTGCCACCGGTCGGACACCGAACACGCGCAGCCTCGCGCTGGACGCAGCGGGAGTCGCTGCCAATGCGCAGGGGGCCATCGTCATCGACAAGGGCATGCGCACCAGTACGCCACACATTTATGCGGCTGGCGACTGCACCGACCAGCCTCAGTTCGTCTATGTGGCGGCAGCGGCCGGCACCCGTGCTGCGATCAACATGACTGGCGGCGATGCGGCCCTGGACCTGACCGCAATGCCGGCCGTGGTATTCACCGACCCGCAGGTCGCCACCGTGGGCTACAGCGAGGCGGAAGCACATCACGACGGGATCGAGACCGACAGTCGCACCTTGACCTTGGACAACGTGCCGCGTGCGCTTGCCAACTTCGACACACGCGGCTTCATCAAGCTGGTCATCGAGGAAGGTAGCGGACGGCTCATCGGCGTGCAAGCGGTGGCCCCGGAAGCGGGTGAACTGATCCAGACGGCGGTGCTCGCCATTCGCAACCGTATGACCGTGCAGGAACTGGCCGACCAATTGTTCCCCTACCTGACCATGGTCGAAGGGCTGAAGCTCGCGGCGCAGACCTTCAGCAAGGACGTGAAGCAGCTTTCGTGCTGCGCCGGATGAGGAAAAGGAGGTGTTCAATGAGCGCCTACACAGTGTCCCGGCTGGCCCTTGATGCCGGGGTGAGCGTGCATATCGTGCGCGACTACCTGCTGCGCGGATTGCTACGGCCGGTCGCGTGCACCACGGGCGGCTACGGCTTGTTCGATGACACCGCGTTGCAACGGCTGCGCTTTGTACGGGCTGCCTTCGAAGCGGGTATCGGCCTGGACGCACTGGCGCGGCTGTGCCGGGCGCTGGATGCTGCGGACGGTGACGGTGCGTCTGCGCAGCTTGCCGTGTTGCGGCAACTCGTCGAGCGTCGGCGCGAGGCCCTGGCCAGCCTCGAAATGCAACTGGCCGCCATGCCAACCGAACCGGCACAGCACGCGGAGAGTCTGCCATGAACAGCCCAGAGCACTTGCCGTCTGAGACGCACAAACCGATCACCGGCTACTTGTGGGGCGCGCTGGCCGTGCTCACCTGTCCCTGCCATTTGCCGATTCTCGCCATTGTGCTAGCCGGCACGACGGCCGGCGCGTTCATCGGGGAGCACTGGGGTATTGCAGCCCTCACGCTGACCGGCTTGTTTGTCCTGTCTGTGACGCGGCTGCTGCGGGCCTTCAAGGGAAGATCATGACCGCTTCCCAGCCAGCCGAGAGTGGGCAGCTTTGAGCTTCGCTACCAATCTGGAGGAGTACCACCATGAACGCAAACGCCCCGAACACTGCCAGTTGCACCACCTGCTGCGTATGCTGCAAAGAAATTCCGCTCGATGCCGCCTTCACCCCGGAAGGCGCGGAATACGTCGAACATTTCTGCGGGCTGGATTGCTATGAACGCTTCCAGGCACGCGCCAAGGCCGCGACAGAATCTGACATTGCGCCTGTCCCTGGCGGTTCGCAGCCGTCAGATTGAAGCATTCTTCAAATTAACATAGGGACTGGCTTTGTTGCATAAAGGTTTGAAAGATAGAGCGATCCTAATTGAGCCAAATTCAAGTGACAACTTGGGTGTGAGGGCGCCCCAATTCTGTGAATTTGTTCAAGACGGCTACGCGTGCATGAATCTCATTCACCTGACTAGGAAAACTCCTTGCTGTTAATTTATCGCCTAATAATTTGATGCAATGCATCTTGGTTTCCACCAAACTTCGACGATGATAACCAGACCACTTTTTCCAAAGTGACCTTCCTAGCAGTTTGACTGTTTTCAATAACTCATTTCGTTCTATAGACCTGACTTGCTGATCTTTCCAAGGCTTTGCATTCTTCCTGGGTGGAATGACCGCATGTGCATCACGATTTAAAATGACTTGTCGGCAGTGCTTTGTGTCATAAGCACCATCTGTATAGACTGAATCAATTCGTTCATCCAAGGGAACTTGAGAAAGTAAATCTTCGAGCACTTGTGAATCGCTGACATTATTTGTCGTGAGTTGTACTGCACGTATTTGAAGGGTTTCAGCTTCTATAGCAATATGGAGCTTACGCCATTGGCGACGATATTCAGATCCATGTTTCTTGCATTTCCATTCACCTTCACCTAGAAACTTCAAGCCAGTAGAGTCCACGAGTAGATGCAGACCATCTCTACTTTTTTGGTAGCTAATTGTAATATCTGAATAGCCACTGATTTTGTAGGCACCTTTCAGTCCATCTAGTGACTAATTAATTTGTTTTAAATACCGATAGACAGCCTGTCTACTGATACCAAACGCTTTTGCCAGATCAACTTTTGATGAATACTTCCCTTCTTTCCAGGCTTGCAGTAATGCTTTAGCTTGATCTGGATTCAATTTATGGACACGACCTTTATATTTGCCCTGAGCTGCTGCGATCTTAATCCCTTCTTTCTGACGTTCTAAGATAATTTCCCGCTCGAATTGAGCAAAAGCACCCATCAGTTGCAGCATCAAATTATCCATCGGCGTGGATTGGGCAGTAAAAGTAATATTCTCTTTTACAAACTGGATGGCGATCCCTCTTTTGACCAGTTTATCTACTTCAGTGACCAAATCTTTTAGACTTCGTGCAAAACGATCCATGGAATGTACAAGGCACTGTTGCAAATAGGCTGACATGATAAGCTAAATATCTTATTTATTTCGAGATACAGCAGATGAATCCCTTCCACGGTCGGCACTTTCAAGGTGAAATCATTCTTTGGGCTGTTCGTTGGTATT
>NZ_JBHDVN010000056.1:0-17511 GCF_046635365.1 Acinetobacter sp. NIOH-H-8 | reverse complement strand
CCCGGACTTAAATCCTATAGAAAAAATGTGGTCACGAGTAAAAATGATTCGCAATAAATTTAGAGTTAAAGATATTGATAAATTGTTTAAAGATTACTGTAATGATTTATTTAGTATTTAGCTATAGCGAGCTTTGTTTTAGAGTGCCGTGACAAACAGTTGTGCAAGTGTTACGAGCAATGCCGTACATAACAGGGTACCACCCAAGATATAGCTTAATACTTTTAAGGGCCGAATCATCTCAGCTGATTTAACTGTTTCATCTTGCATGATGAGCATCCTTTTTAATCTAGTATTTCGATTGATTTATTTTATTTAATTCATTTAATGAATTTAAATTGAAAATATAGATGTACTTGGTCGTTTTTTATTATCAATGCAAGTTGGACATGAACAGTATAAAATGAGTTTAATTCGTGGATATTCCCTGTATCTTGTTTAGGATTTAGTGATCTTTTTATGAACTCGACTGTACAAAATCAATCACCTGAGATACAAGGTTTAGCAAAATTCTTTCTTTATACAAGAAAAGCGACTTCTGCATTAGCAGCCATCAGCCAGGGATTTTATCTGGTTTACCGTCATGGTTTGTATAAAGACCCGAATAACCCGAACAATACCCGATATGTACAATATTTCTGCCGCCAGTTGTGCAAGGTATTTAATATCGAGGTTCAGGTCCATGGCGTGATTCCACGTGAGCCAGCATTATGGGTGAGCAATCATGTATCCTGGCTGGATATCGCCGTTTTGGGTTCAGGCGCGCGAGTGTTTTTTCTGGCCAAAGCTGAAATTGAAAATTGGCCAATTTTAGGCAAGCTGGCTAAAGGTGGTGGCACCTTATTTATCAAGCGTGGTTCAGGAGATTCGGTCCGAATCCGTGAACAGATTACCGGCTTCCTGAAGCAGAATATTCCAGTCCTGTTTTTTCCTGAAGCGACCACATCTGATGGACGCTCAATTAAAAAAATTTATGGACGTATTCTCGGTGCGGCGATTGAAGCGCAACGTCCGGTACAAATCTGCCTGATCTGTTATGTAAATCAGCAGGGCGAACTGGATATGGTGGCGCCTTTTATTGGGAACATCAGTTTTGCCAAACATGTACAAAATGTTCTGGAAATGCCTAAAGTAACAGCTCATCTGATGGCCTTGCCGGCAATTGCGACCGAAGGGCATACAGTAGAAAGCCTGACTGCACTAGTGCATGAAAATATGCTGGAGGGTTTGCAAAGGTTGCAAGCCAAAGTATTAAAAAAGCCTCATTAAGAGGCTTTTTTATTAGAAATACTCAGAGATATTCATTACATAAAACCTTCGATCGGGAGTATCGACAGGAATTTTATGGAGGCTTTTTGATACCATTTCATTCCTGGCTCTTTTTTAAAGGTCTTTGTTTCACCTTTGGCATTGCGGATTTTCCAGTTAATGTTCTGGTTGGCATCCAGAACCAACTTATAGGCATACTTGCTTAAGTTTTTGTCCATGGTTTCATGTACCGCACGGGCCAGATTAGGACTATTTAGCAATACGCCAATTTCAGTATTCAAATAAGCCGAACGCGGATCGAAATTAAAAGAGCCGATAAATACCTGTTTCTGATCAATGGCCATCATTTTAGCATGCAGGCTGGAACGGCTCAGGCCTTTTAAGCTGACCTTCGCTTTTTGTGCCAGCTCTTCAGTATTGGCATTCAGGTTGTCGGCATCTGGCGCGGCCAAAAACTCATAGAGCTTAACATCATTTTCTAGCAATTCCTGACGATATTTGGCATAAAAGGCATGGACCAGCGGCACGTCATTGGCCTTATAGGAATTGGTCAGTACTCGGACTTTGACATCTTCCGAAGCCAGTTTCTTGAGACGTTCTGCGCCCTGTTTTTCCGGTACAAAATAGGCTGATACGATATCTACACTTTCTTCCGGTTTTTCCAGATGCTGTAATAACTGGAAGTTCAAGTGATCTTCAGTTTTAGCCTTTGACTTGATTTTACTTGGTGGGTCTTTAACGACTTCAGCTTCTACCCAATCAAGTTGAATGTTGTGTTCCAGCCATTTATCGAAAGCCTGTGAGCGATTGGCCAGATTCAGGTAGTTCTGGATTGCAGTATCATGGCTATATTCTTCCAGCTGCTGTTTCAGGCTCGGGTAGCGTAGCGTGTGATGGCGAGGATTAACAATCTGCCGAACTGGATAGGCATAATCATCATTCCAGTATTCATCAAAAGAATGAATGATTTCATCAGAAGCGGCACCGACTAACATCACATCTACATCAGAAAACTGATAACTGTCACTGACGTTATAATACTGATTACTCATATTACGGCCGCCAATCAGAGCAATCTGGTTATCGGCAATAAAGCTTTTGTTATGCATGCGGCGGTTGATCCGTTTTAGATCCAGCAGCATATCCATGGCACGGTATTTACGGAAACGGTAGGGGTTATACAGTTTGACCTCAATATTCTGATGCTGATCCAGCGCCAGATAAATGCCTTCCATTTTCTTGGCATTGTTATCATCCATCAATAAACGGACTTTGACGCCACGGTCTGCTGCCTGAATGAGGGCATGCAAGGCCAATGCACCAATACGGTCATTGTCCCAAATGTAGTATTGGAGGTCCAGACTACGTTCTGCTTTATTAATCAGCTGGATACGTGCAGCGAGTGCTTCGAGCGGATCTGGCAGCACGTGATAACCGGTCAGGCCAATATTCTGCCGACGTAAAGGCTCAACAATCTGGGCCAGACTGGTTTGCGAGGTATCCGTTTCAAATGCCATCCGGCTAGGCTGTTCAGTTTGCGGAGGCAGCGTACTGCAAGCAGGAATGCCGAGTACCAGGCTGCAGCTCAGTAAAATGCCAGCTTTATAGCGGTAAGCTTTTGATAAGCCAGAAGGTTTTGAGTGAGCGGAAGCGTGGGGAGCATTTACCATAAACATCAAAGACTGAAAAATTTGGATTGAGTATAATTGCCAGCTATGAAAAGATAAATATAAAGCCACTAATCAGCTCCTCGACTCGACAAGGCAAATCTATGTGGGATACCAGTTCCGTACTTTTTTATTTTTATCTAGGCATGGCCATTCTTGCCGTTTGGGCAGTGTATCAGGCCTGGTCGAGTCAGTCGCGTACAGAAACCATTCATCCCTTTAAAGCGTTTTGTCACCTGCTGGCTTTCTATCTGGCGTATTTGCTGATTCCGCTGGTGTTCTTCAGTATTTATGCAGGATGGATGGGCTACTATTCGATTCATGAGTCTATTTTTATTTTCGTGATTAGTGCCGTACTCAGTTATGCACGTTTTATTGAGCCGCATTTGATTCGGGTCGAAACCACGCCTTATCAAATCAATCCTCAACAGAAGCTCAAAAAACCGGTACGGATTGCCCTGATCGCAGACTTACATATTGGTCTGTTTTCCGGACATGAACGCCAGTTAAGACAGATTGTACATAAGCTGAATCATCTGAAACCGGACTTGGTGGTGGTCGCAGGAGACTGGACCTATGAACCGGAAAATAAACTGGCTCAGGAATTAGCGGTCTTAAAGGAAATTCATGCGCCGGTATATTCGGTGACAGGAAATCATGATGAACAGTATCCTGGCCCTCCGATTCAGGAATTGCTTCGTTATGCGCTGGAAGTGAATCAGGTCATGGATATTGAAGGGCAGATTGTCGAGTTTGATGAATTCCGTCTGCTCGGGGTAGGAGATCTTTGGGCTGGAAAAACCGATATGCGTGCAATGCCGGATCTGCCTCAAGACAAACCTTGGGTGATTCTGTCGCATAATCCAGATACCGTGGATATGGTGCCGAAATTGCCCACACGGCCACTGATGCTTTCTGGACATACGCATGGCGGGCAGGTCGAGTTACCTTGGCTGACGGATTATGTGATGAAAAAGGTCTCCATTCTGGGCCATAAAAAAGGTCTATACCGGCATGAACATGCAGATGTATTTGTGACTGTGGGAACGGGTATGGTGGGCGTGCCATTTCGTTTTCGCGTACCTCCAACCATTGATATTATCGAATTGGTCTAAAAAACTGATTCATTCACTGCAGCTAAAGCAGCAACCAGAGCACAATAATAATCAGTAAAATCACGGCTGCGGTGATCCAGATTTTCTTTTCAATCTCACGGCCGGGCACACGTTTGCCGACTTGCTGTGCAGCCACCTCAGTATCTTTAGCGATACTGAGGTTAGGATGCTCTGGAACTTCCAAAGGTGTAGTTACCACTGGAATATTTTCATCTGCATCATCAGTGAACCGTGGGCCAATATTGCCTTTATTGTCTCGATTCAGCGCCAGATCATGTTCACGGACAATTTCATCAATGACCTGTATCGCCTGTGATTCATCTAAAGTTGTATGTGTCCGGATATAGCGAATGGCGTCCAGTTTTTTATCATCCTCTAGCAGAATCACAATATCTACCAGCTGTTCTTGAGTAAGTTGCTCAATAAGATCCTGCATCACTCTGCCTCATTATTCTCTGGCTTTATTTATTTGATTGTTCCCGAAATATCCGCAAAGAAGTAGCAAGTTTTTGTTGTGAAATCATAAAAAAAGCCAGCATGAACTGCTGGCTTTGATTGAGATGATTTAATCTGTCAAGATCCTTAGATCTGATTGTTTACATCATCATTTTTAGTTTCACGGATCAGCAAGAATGCAAGTAATGACAGGATAGAAGCTGCTGTGAGATAATAACCTACTGCAGACAAGCCATAAGTTGTTGCCAGTTTGGTTGCAATCAATGGCGCGAAAGATGCACCAAAAATACCTGCCAGGTTAAAGGTCAGGGCAGAACCGGTATAACGTACTGAAGTCGGGAAGATTTCAGACAATACGGTACCAATCGGGCCATAAGTTAGACCCATGATCGCTAGGCCGATACATAAGAAGAAGAACACCACCAGCGTACTGCCTGATTCAAGCATATCGGCAAAGAAGATACCGAAAATAGCAGAGACCACACATACCGCGATTGAAGTTGTCTTACGACCGAATTTTTCTGCAAGAACTGCTGAAAGTGGAATAAACGCAGCAAAGCACAGAGTTGCAATTAACTGCAACTGTAGGAATTCTTCACGTGTATAGCCGAGCTGTTTGGTACCCCATTGCAATGCGAATACAGTAGTCAGGTAGAACACTACGAATGTACAGATCGCTGCGATAGTACCCAATATCAGCATTTTAGAATGCTTTTTGAATACTTCGAAGAAGGGTACATTCACTTCTTTCTGCTTTTTCAATACGTTCTGGAATGCAGGGGTTTCATGCAGTTTCAAGCGAATCCATAGACCCATAATCACCAGTAGTGCACTAGAGATAAAGGGAATACGCCAGCCCCATTGCATGAACTCTGCTTCAGACATAAATGCGCCAAGGGTCAAGAATGAGCCTGTTGCCAGAATGAAGCCAATTGGTGCACCAAGTTGCGGGAACATACCATACCAGGCACGTTTGCCTTCTGGCGCATTTTCAGTTGCCAATAGAACCGCACCTGACCATTCACCACCCAAACCAAGGCCTTGGCCTAAACGACAAAGAGCCAGCAATAATGGCGCAGCAATACCGATTTGTGCATAAGTTGGCAATAAACCAATGGCAACGGTAGAAAGACCCATGGTCAACAAGGCCGCGACCAGTGTCGCTTTACGTCCGATCCGGTCTCCTAAGTGACCAAAGAGTGCAGCACCGATTGGACGGGCAATAAAGGCAATCGCAAAGGTTGCCAGCGACTGAATAGTCGCAGTCATAGGATCTGTACTTGTAGGGAAGAACAGATAAGGGAAAATAATAACGGCAGCTGTGGCATAAATATAGAAATCGAAGAACTCGATTGTAGTGCCCACTAAACTTGCTGTTAAAACACGAAATTTTGAATTGGTTGCTGTAATTTCTGTTACAGCGATAGAATCTGAAGACGCCATGAATAACCTTACACTTACTAAAAATAAAAAACTTAGTTTTAAAAGCGTAATCTTTTTAAAAAAGGCGTAATTTTTTAAAAAAACAACTGCAATCTTCTCGTTTCAACTCGCTCAGGGTCACTGAAATGGAGAAATGAGATGATTAAATCACGTAAAGATAGATAGACAGAAAATGTGATCCTGCGCCTATCAATACAAAAATGTGCCAGATAGCGTGGGTATATCTTACTCTTTTTAAAGCGTAAAACAATGCACCTACGGTGTATGCTAAGCCACCAATGATCAGGAAGGTTAAAGATTGAGCACTTAAGTACTGCTGCATATCGTCCATAACCAGTAGCGCCAACCATCCCATGACCAGATAAGCGACCAAAGAAAGTTTCTGGAAATGGTTGATGAAAATGAACTTGAATAGTGTTCCAAGTACAGCAATCACCCACAAGGCAATCAGTAAATACTGCGCTTTGGCTGTTGGAATCGCAATTGAAAGAAACGGGGTATAGGTACCTGCAATCAGGTAGTAAATTGCCGTATGATCAACTTTTTTATAAAAATAGCGTCGGTCAGCAGCCGTAGACATATGGTAGAGCATCGAAGCGGAAAACAGCAGAATCATGCTGAAAGCATAGACCCAAAGGCCAATCCATTGTCCGCCACTCAAATAAGAGCCTTTAATAATCAATAAAATACCGGCAATTAAAGCCAGTGCAGCACCGAGGCCATGACTAATATAATTAATCCGTTCCTCATTGTGATCATAATCTGGAACTAGGGGAGCATTCTGCATGATTGTCATTCTTGTTTAAATATACACTTGTATAATAATTCAATTTTGCTTTTAAGTTAAGAACAATTAAACTTGAGCAGCAATTCATATCAGGTTTTTCTTATGTCGACATCGACTTCTCTCTCGGTTCAGGAACAACAATTCTTGGAGGCTTTTCAGCAAGCCTTTGAAACTGATCATTTTGATCGTCTGATTTTGAGTCAGTATAAAGGTGAACTTGAACAATTGGAGAAAATGACCTTTAGAGTCATTTCGCTCAATGAGCAGAAAGTCTTGAGCTGTGTCTATCGATACAAGACTCAGGATGTCACCAAAAACTATCCTTTGCATGAAGCCCTGACTCAAGTAACGGAATTATTGGCCTATTGCAAGCAAGCTAACTTATTTACCGATCAGGAAGAATTACAGCTGAAGAAAAACAAGAAAAAGTCCATGCTGACACGAAGTAAAGTTAAACCAGTTTCTACAAAGGCAAAAGCCGAACAAGGCCATGACCGGATCAAGCAGCGCTATGTCGATCAGGACAGTGTATTTCTACAGCATTTAGGAGTTACCGATCAGCAAGGCCAGATCATTCCGAGCATGGCACGTAAGTGGAAACAGATTAATAAATTTGTCGAGATTTTCTCAGGCGCACTGGCTCAAATCCAGCCGCAGGAACAAGGATTACGTATCGTCGATTTTGGTTCAGGTAAGGGATATTTAACCTGTGCGCTGTATGACTATATGCAAAAACATGGCCAGACGCCGTATGTCACCGGCGTAGAGCTGAATCCGAAAATGGTCAAGTTCTGTCAGAATGTTGCACAGCAATCCGGTTTTAGCCAGCTGGATTTCTTCCAGGGTGATGTGCGTACCTATGAACCGGAACGTCTGGATGTAATGATCGCTCTGCATGCCTGTGATGTAGCGACCGATTTTGCGATCCATAGCGGTATTCGCCTGAATGCACAAATCATCATGTGTGCTCCATGCTGTCATAAAGAGTTAAGACCGCAATTACAGAGTCCGAAAGTGCTGTCGCCAATGTTGCAGTTTGGCATCCATGCTGGGCAGCAAGCTGAAATGTTGACGGATGCCATTCGTGCCTTATTGCTTAAGGCCTATGGTTATGAAACCAAAGTCTTTGAATTTGTGGCCCTAGAACACACCAGTAAAAATAAAATGATTCTGGCGACCAAACGGAAGGATTACGAACAGCCAGACCAGGTTGTTCTCGCTCAGATTCAGGCATTGAAAGAGATGTATGGGATTCAAAAACATTCACTGGAATTGTTATTGAATAACCAGTGGGATCAGCAGGGAATTGGTTCTAAATGCTAAACAATAAAAATCTTAAAATCATGTCAGGTAGCTGGGATGAGTTAGCCCAAGATGCCAGAGTGATACGTGAAGCCGTTTTTATTCAGGAACAGCAAATTGCTCCCGAAGATGAATGGGATGCTGAGGATGCAATCTCTACGCATTTTGTAGCTTATTTACAGGATCAACCCGTGGCGACTGCACGCTTATTAAAGAATCATAGTATTGGTCGCGTAGCTGTATTGCGGTTAGCACGTGGTACGGGCATCGGTCAAAACATTATGCAGACTGTGATTGATCAGGCCAAGGCAGAACAACGTGAATTCGTAAAGCTTTCTTCACAGGTACATGCGATTGGCTTTTATCAGAACTTGGGTTTTGACGTGCAGAGTGAAGAATATCTGGATTGTGGCATTCCACATATAGATATGTATCTCAGCTTAAAAGACTAGAAAATAAAAAAGCGAGGAAAACCTCGCTTTTTTAAATTTGATCTTGGAACTGCTTAGTGGCCATGAGTGGTATTTTCGCCATAGCTAGCATTGTCCATCTGTGCATGTTCTTCAGCAGACATATTGTGCTCTTCCGCGCTCATCTCATGAGTCTGGTGAGATGAAGAGGTAGCCTGACGAGCTTCACGGTCAGCCTGTGCTTTGGCTAAAGCTTCTGGAGACATCGCAGGTGCATTCTTAAATGCATGCTGCTGGGTATTTTCTTTCTTTTGCTGGCTTGGCATGTAGTCTGGTTCATTGCTGACCGCAAGCCAGAAAAACAACATGAATAATCCACCTAAAATACAGAAGATAATCAGTGCTTTCCAACCCCAAGGTGATTTTTCAGGTGAACTGTGATCAGTCATATGCATGTACCCATCGTGGATGTCTAACTCATGTAACTTTATAACATAAATTGCCTGGAAAGCAGATCAAAATCTGTCATTGATTGAATGCAATAGACTTCGAGAGTTTATCGCGTCGAAATAAAAAAAAAGAGGAGCTAAGCTCCTCTTTTTTTAGACTCATGTTTTAAAAATGCTGACCTTCAGCAACTTTCTGTTTGAGTAACAGTGGTGCTTTGAAACGTTCGCCATATTTATGTTCCAAGATTTCAGCACGATTCAAGGCCTTGGTTAAACCATACTGGTTCAAGAACTGTACAGCACCTCCCGTCCAGGCAGCAAAACCAATTCCAAAGATTGAACCAATATTGGCATCGACCACTGACTCCAGCACACCTTCTTCCAGACAGCGTACGGTATCCAGCGCTTGAACAAACAGGAAGCGGTCTATCATTTCCTGTTCAGAAATATCCACTTCTTTATACCAATGCTCCAAGCCAGACCACAGCTGCTTTTTGCCACCTTCAGGATAATCATAAAAACCTGCACCAGCAGCTTTGCCTTTACGGTTAAACTCATGAATCATGGTTTGAATCACGGCATCTGCATCGGTGCTTGGGCGTTCTTTGCCTTGTGCTGCCAGAGCCTTACGGGTTTCTGCAGCTACATGCTCAGAAAGTGTCAGAGAGACTTCATCTTGAATAGCAAGTGGTCCGACCGGCATACCTGCTTTCAGCGCAGCCATTTCAATACGAGCTGGATGCACCCCTTCGGCGAGCAAACGTAAACCTTCCTGTACAAAGGTGCCAAAGACACGGCTGGTAAAGAAGCCACGGCTGTCATTCACTACAATCGGTAGCTTGCCAATCTGCTGCACAAAGTCAAATGCCTTGGCCAGTGTTTCTGCTGAAGTATTTTTCCCCTTAATGATCTCGACCAGTTGCATCTTGTCGACTGGGCTAAAGAAATGCAGACCGATAAAATTCACCTGATTTTGAGAGGCTTGAGCCAAGTCACTGATGGGTAGAGTCGAGGTATTGGATGCCATTACACCATTGTATGCTAAATATTGCTCTGCTTCCTGAGTAACTTTGGCTTTGAGTTCCTGATTTTCAAATACTGCTTCAATGATCAGGTCACAGCCTTGAAAATCTGCTGCTTCTGTCGTGGTGTGAATCAGACTTAAAATCTGGTCACGTTTTTCAGCTGTTAAGCGGCCTTGAGCCACTTTTTTATCCAGTAATTTCTGGCTATACGCTTTGGCTTTTTCCGCAGCTTCGACCGAAATATCTTTCAGTACCACCTGAATGCCTTTGCTGGCAGTGACATAGGCAATACCTGCACCCATCATGCCTGCGCCCAAAATACCTACTTTAGTAGCTTTCCATGGCGCAAAGTCTTTAGGACGGCTGGCACCCGACTTGATGGCATTCATGCCATGCCAGAATGTACCGATCATGTTCTTGGAAATCTGGCCAGTGGCGAGATAGGTGAAATAACGCGACTCAATTCTCAATGCAGTATCAACATCAACCTGAGCGCCTTCAACCGCAGCGGATAAAATGGCTTCAGGAGCTGGATAGCAGCCCTTGGTTTTATCACGCAGCATCGCAGGGGCAATGGCCAGCATCTGTGCAACGGCAGACGAAGAAGGAGAGCCTCCCGGAATTTTGTAACCTTTTACATCGAAAGGCTGTTGGGATTGCGGATGTTGTTTAATCCAGGCTACAGATTTTTCAAGTAATTCATCTAGCGATTCAGCGGTGTCATGTACCAGTCCCAAAGACTTGGCTTTTTTTACGCCAAACTGTTTGCCTTCCATCAGCAAAGGTAAGGCATTTTGCAGGCCTAGCAGACGAACCATGCGGACAATACCGCCACCGCCTGGCAGCAAGCCTAAAGTGACTTCAGGTAAACCAAACTTGGTTTTGGCATCATTCAGGGCAATACGATGATGGGCACATAAAGCGATTTCCCAGCCACCCCCTAAGGCTGTGCCATTTAAAGCTGCCACTACTGGAATACCACGCGTTTCGATATAATGCAGTTTGGCTTTCATGTCTTCAATCATATTGAAGAATTCAGTGGCATGTTCAGGAGTCGCCTGAATTAACTCATCCAGATCACCGCCAGCAAAGAATGTCTTTTTAGCTGATCGGAAAATAATTCCGGCAATCTGTTCATCAGCCTGTAACTGAGCAACGACTTCTTCCAGAGCTGTACGAAAGTCGGCATTCATGGTATTGGCGGACTGGTTCGGAGAATCAAAGGTCAGAATGACAATATGATCTTCAGTTTTTTGATATTGAATTGCGCTCATGCTGATCTCCTTATACCAACTCAATAATAGTTGCGATGCCCATACCACCACCCACACACAGGGTGGCCAGTCCACGTTTCTTACCTTGACGTTCCAGTTCGTCCAATAAAGTGCCTAGAATCATGGCACCGGTCGCACCGAGTGGATGTCCCATGGCAATGGCACCCCCATTGACATTGACTTTGGCAGGATCAACTTTCATTTCATTGATAAAGCGCATCACCACAGCAGCGAAAGCTTCATTGACTTCAAACAGATCAATATCATCAATGGTGAGTCCGGCTTTGGCTAAAGCCTTACGTGCAGCCGGGGCGGGGCCAGTCAGCATAATGGTTGGATCGGCACCAACCAGCGCCGTTGCCAGTACTTTGGCGCGTGGCTTGAGATTTTGCTGTTGCACTGCCTGTTCGGAGGCAAGTAATACGATTGCTGCACCATCCACAATGCCTGAAGAATTACCCGCATGGTGTACATGGTTTACAGAGCCTACTTCCGGATATTTCTGTAGAGCGATGGCATCAAAGCCTATCTGGCCCATCGTTGCAAAACTTGGCTTTAATGCACTTAAGCCTTCTGCAGTTGTTGTCGGTTTAATGAATTCATCTTTGTCTAGAATCACGACGCCAGCTTTATCTTTCACTGGAATAATGGATTTATCAAAATAACCATTCGCTTGGGCTGCTGCCGCTTTCTTTTGTGATTGCTCGGCGAATTGATCTACATATGCACGACTATAACCATCAATGGTCGCGATCAGGTCAGCCCCGATGCCTTGTGGAATAAAATCGCAAGCCATATTGGTTTCAGGATCTAAAGCCCACGGGCCGCCATCAGAACCCATCGGAACACGAGACATGGATTCAACGCCACCCGCAACGACCAGATCTTCCCAGCCTGAACGAACTTTTTGTGCTGCCAGATTTACAGCTTCCAGGCCCGAAGCACAGAAACGGTTGATCTGAACGCCAGCCACATCATTGTCCCAGCCTGCGGCAATTGCAGCAGTTTTGGCAATGTCTGCACCCTGATCACCGATTGGAGTCACACAGCCCAGCACAATATCATCCACCTGAGATGTATCCAGGTTATGGCGTTCTTTCAGTTCATTTAAGAGCGTAGTCAGTAAACTAATTGGTTTAACTTCATGTAATGATCCGTCTTTTTTTCCCTTTCCGCGTGGCGTGCGAATGGCATCAATAATATAGGCCTCGCTCATACAATATCCTTTTCTTGCTTTACTGAAATTGTTCTAATGCTTCGAGTGTAATGATTAAATTTTGAAGTGCAATGACGAGAACGGACCAGATCATTTGAGCAATTTGGTCAGTCTTGATGAATAGAAAGCGGGCATAAAAAAGCCCAAGTCTGGAGCTTGGGCTAGGGGCTTGTAGCGCTTAATAAACGATACTTTTCAAGTATACAGTTTTATAGCAAGGTTTTTAATGGTAACCGTGTAACTGACGGTATAGACCAGGTGTTACCCCTGTCCATTTTTTGAAAGCACGGTGGAAAGTACTGGTTTCACTAAAGCCCACCTGTTGTGCCACGTCTTCCAGCGTTAAATCCGGATTCAATAACAGGTGAATCGCGGCATCGCGACGTAGCGCATCTTTCACGCCCTGATAGCTCTTGCCTTCGGCAGCCAGACGGCGACGCAGGGTTTGCGGAGACAGGTAGAGCATTGATGCGACATCGTTCAAGGTCGGCATTTCTTCACCGATCTGGCTCTTCAATACATCACGGATCCGAGAAGTCAGCGAGTTGGTATTTTTAAATTTAACGAGAAGTTGAGCAGGTGCTGCTTTCAGGAATTCTTCCAGCGTTTCTTCATTCTGGCGAATTGGCAAATCCAGATAATCTGCTGCAAAGGTAATTTCAGTACGCGGCATATCGAACTGCATCACAGGTGCAAAGAACAGCGCATCGTATTCATCTGCATGCGCAGGGCGCGGGTAGCTGAAATGTACACGTTCCAGCGGCAGACGACGTTCAATTAACCACGATGCCAGACCATGCCAGATCATCAGCATACTTTCGGTAATAAAGTGCTCCGGATCCATCGAATTTGGAATCAGGGGAACCAGACGCGCTTCATGCTTGTCACGTTCCAGTGTTACAGACCAGTCGTCACCAAAGAGTTTGTAGAATTGTGAAGAAAGCTCGAGTGCATCGCCCAGCGTTTTGGCATGAATAATCAGCTGACACATGATCGCGAAAGTGCCCAGACGACGCGGCTGTTTGTCAAAACCGACATGTTCGTCCTGAGTCACCATCCAGAGCATCTTGATAAAACGGGTATATTGTTCCGGCGAAATACGGGCCTTCGGCTGATGCAGAAGCTCGGCTTCAATCCCAACGTGAGACAATAAAGTATCGACATCCATGCCCAGGCGCTTAACGCCATATAAGGCTGCATTGACGAAATGGATACTGATCGTATCACGACTCATGTTTAATCCTTCAGTCTCTTTAATGTTCACTAATATTTGACCTAAATGACAAAAAATAAAAAATCAATGGCAATTTACAAGAATGCAATTACCATTTTCTTACATGTTAAATTGCCGAAACTATCAAGGTAAATGGCTGAACATGACATTGTTTTTGGGCATTTATGTTTTTATGATGAAGCAAAAAGCGATATAAATAGAGTAATAACTCCAATGTCATATGCATTAAAAGGTTTGAAAATATTAGATTTTTCTACATTATTAACCGGTCCATTTGCTACATTATATCTTGCAGACATGGGTGCAGAAGTTGTGCATATTGAATCACCCACTCGTCCTGATCTGGTGCGTTTAATGCCACCTTTTGCACATGGACAGGCTACAACGCATAATTATCTGAACAGAAACAAACATTCTGTCGCACTGGATTTAAAGAATCCCGAACATATTGAACAGATCAAATCCCGAATTGCAGATTATGACATTGTCGTAGAACAATTTCGTCCAGGTGTGATGCAACGGCTTGGCCTGGATTATCCAACACTCAGTGCGCTCAATCCACGCTTAATTTATTGTTCGATTACTGGTTATGGTCAAACGGGTCTATATAAAGATCGGGCAGGGCATGACATTAACTATTTGGCTTTATCTGGGATTGCCGGACATAGTGGCCGGATTGAAAGTGGACCACCGGCAATGGGAATCCAGATTGCTGATGTCGCGGGCGGTTCTATGCATGCACTGGTTGCCATTCTGGCAGCGGTGATTGAGCGGCAGAGCAGTGGTCAGGGACAATATATTGATATTTCCATGACCGATTGCGCGGCGACATTAAATAATATGGCAGCGTCTGCCAGTCTGGCGGGTAATCAGCATCAGCAGATAGAATCAGGTTACTTAAATGGCGGTACCTTTTATGACTATTATCGGACTCTGGATGCTCGCTATCTATCAATAGGCAGTTTGGAGCCTCAATTCATGCAAGGTCTGGCACAGTTGCTGGATTTGCCGATCATTCTGGAAAAAGGAACTTCTTTCGCACCTGAAGATCATGCTTTAGTGAAACAAGCGATTCGCGATAAAATCAGATCCCAACCTCTATCTCACTGGCAAGCCTTATTTTCTCAGGCAGATTTCTGTGTCGAACCTGTACTAAAGCTTGATGAAGCCCTGCATTCTGAGCTGGCGCAGCAACGTGAATGGGTGGTACAGGTGCCAGTTAAAGCGGATCAGCGGGAGCAAACCGAAGCTCAACTGGCTTGCCCGATCAAGTTTTCAAGATCAACTATGCGATATCAATTTATTGGTCAGGCTTTAGGCGAAACTAAAGAGTGGTAATTGAACGACTTTCTCGTTTTGGTTTATGAAAAAAACTGCTAAAGATTTAAAAAATAAATCATTCACGTTAAAAATCAGAGGAAGCTGACCTAAAGCTTTATATCATTGAAAGTTTGCTAGGCTTATCAATAAAATCGCTATGAAATATGTATAAAAAGCATTTTATTGATAGATTCAATGTCGTTATCCTTGCCGATGATATAATAGAAACTACTAGCTGTACGCCATGTATTTATATACTGATTTCGATCAGCAACTGATTAATGAACGTGTTGCACAGTTCCGTGACCAGACGGAACGTTATTTAGCGGGCAAATTGACGGAAGATGAATACCGTCCGCTCCGCCTTCAAAATGGTCTTTATGTACAACGTTATGCGCCAATGTTGCGCATTGCGGTACCTTATGGCCTGATGAATTCTAAACAACTTCGTAAAGTGGCTGATCTGGCGAAAGAGTATGATCGTGGCTATGCGCACGTTTCAACCCGTCAGAATATCCAGTTTAACTGGCCTGCACTAGAGAACGTGCCTGATATGCTGGCTGAACTGGCAACCGTGCAAATGCACGCGATCCAGACTTCAGGGAACTGTATCCGTAATACTACCACTGACCAGTATGCAGGTGTCGTGGCAGGTGAAATTGCAGATCCACGTCCAACTTGTGAATTGATCCGTCAATGGTCAACTTTCCACCCGGAATTTGCTTTCCTGCCACGTAAGTTCAAGATTGCGGTATCTGCGCTGGAAGAGATTGACCGTGCAGCAACTTCATTCCACGATATCGGTGTCTATATCGTGAAAAATGAAGCAGGCGAGATCGGCTATAAAATTAAAGTGGGTGGCGGCTTGGGCCGTACGCCAGTAATTGGCAGTTTTATTCGTGAATTCCTACCACGAGAAGACCTGATTGCTTATCTTGAAGCGGTACTACGTGTGTATAACCTGCACGGCCGTCGCGACAACAAATATAAAGCGCGTATCAAGATTCTGGTAAAAGCCTTAACGCCAGAAGTTTTTGCTGAAAAAGTTGAAGCCGAATTTGTACATACTGTTAAGACATTAAAGATTGATGCTGAAACACTGGCGAAAATGGATGAAAACTTCACTCCATTTGATTACCAGGATTATGCAGATGAAGACTTCACTGAACTGTTTGCCCAGTATCCGAAGTTTAAGCAATGGTTCAACATCAATACCAATGCCCATAAAGTGAAAGGTTATCGTATTGTTACGATTTCATTGAAACGTGCAGGCATTGCACCGGGTGATGTGACCACTGAGGAAATGAACCTGATTGCAGATCTTGCAGACAAGTACACCTTCGGTGAACTGCGTACGACTCACGAGCAAAATATTGCGCTGGTAGATGTACCACAAAAAGACCTGTTCGAATTGTGGCAGACGCTGGATCAGCATAACCTGGCACGTGCGCATATCGGTTTCTTGACTGACATTATCTGCTGCCCAGGTGGTGACTTTTGTTCACTCGCAAATGCGAAATCTATTCCAATTTCTGAAGCGATTTCACGCCGTTTTGATGATCTGGATACCATTTACAACTTAGGTAAACTGGACCTGAACATTTCAGGTTGTATGAATGCCTGTGGTCATCACCACGTGGGTAACATCGGTATCTTGGGTGTAGATAAAAAAGGTGCTGAATTCTATCAGATCACTTTAGGTGGTAATGCGGATCATGATGCCTCTATTGGTGACATTCTTGGGCCATCATTTGCTGCAGAAGTGGTGCCGGATATCGTAGAAGAAATTCTGAATACTTATCTTGACTTGCGTCAGGATGGTGAAGAGTTTATCGATACTTATCGTCGTGTCGGCATTCAACCATTCAAGGAGCGCGCATATGCTTAATACCGCACTACAAGTGCTCTCTAAAGATGGCACAATTGCAGATAACACTTACCAGTTAATTGGTGAAGATGGCGTATTGCCACAGGGTGATGTAGTTCTGACTGTAGAGCAGTTAGACCAGATTGCCAATATTTCTGGTAAAAAAGCATTGTACTTAACGGTTGATGCTTCACCTGAAACCAATGAATTTCCGCTTGAGCAACTTGATGCGATTTTTATTGAGTTTGCAGGTTTTAATGATGGTCGTGGTTATTCATTTGCTGCATTGCTTCGCCGTCAAGGTTTCCAGGGTGAGCTGCGTGCGACTGGTGATGTGTTCAAAGATGTTTTGAACTACATGAAGCGTTCTGGTTTCGATACTTTTGTCATTAAAGAAGGTAAGGATATTCAGGAAGCCGCTGCAGGTTTGGGTGATTTCACTAATCCGTACCAAGCTTCAACAGCAGTGCCAACACCGAATTATCAAACTGGGGCTTAATTCGCCTTCAACTAAAAAAGCCTCCATCTGGAGGCTTTTTTGTATTTAAATCTGTCCCGTCCTGAAATAAGTTTACACCTTAAGAGACTTATTTTATGGAACATGCACAAGAACAACGAGTTAAACGCACACAACGTGATTATAGCTTCGCCTTTAAAATGATGGTTGTACATAAAGT
>NZ_JBHDVN010000055.1:0-17954 GCF_046635365.1 Acinetobacter sp. NIOH-H-8 | reverse complement strand
GGCTGTTTTGGAAGCAGGAATATCAACACAAAAGCATTGAATAATTTTTTTAATCTTGTAGTGACTTAATTTACTGTTTTCTATCATGATTCTAGACTAACATAATCATTTTGCTAGTCTAGAGCCTGTAATTTAAAATTGGCTTCTGTCTATAAAACTGCAAACCTAGGATTTGTTTACTACGAAGTTTTGACCATAACAATTTTTCAGCTTCGGTCATGTTATTGCGTAAGTCACGTGAGACTTGTTTTAAGTTTTTATTGTAAGGCTTCATTTTTATTCTCTTTTTTGAAATCTCCCCTAACCCCTCTTTTCCAAAGAGGGGAACTCCACGTAAACAAATAAATTACATAACAGCGCCTCCCTTTTTCAAAGGGAGGTTGGGAGGAATTTAATTTATCAAATATGCGCCCCTTTTCTAACCCATCAATCCCAAACTATTCATTTTTACACTTTTAAGTCTGCAAAAATCATCACTTTCATGAATAATAGACCAATAAATTTATCTTCCAAATCAATGACTATTGGTGTCCCAATGAAGAAACTCATGAACGGTGCTGAAAACATCGTTGTCGAAATGTGCAAAGGCTTTATCCTGGCACATCCAGAACTGGCATTTAATGAATCTTATAAAATCATTTCCCGAAAAGAAAAACACCAAAATGTCGCCCTGATCAGTGGTGGTGGTAGCGGTCATGAACCTGCTCATGCCGGCTTTGTTGGTCAAGGCATGCTGGACGCTGCTGTATGTGGTGATGTGTTCGCCTCTCCTTCACAAATTCAGGTCTATAAAGCCTTACAGCAAGTCGCGACTGACAAAGGCGTCTTGATGATCATCAAAAACTATTCTGGCGATATGATGAATTTCCAGAATGGTGCTGCCTTAGCGACTGAAGATTGCATCAAAGTTGATTACGTCAAAGTGGCAGATGATATTGCAGTAAAAGACAGCCTATATACCGTTGGCCGTCGTGGCGTTGCCGGTACAATCTTCGTGCATAAAATTGCCGGTGCTGCCGCATCAAAAGGTTATGAACTTGCACGTGTGAAAGAGCTTGCGCAAAAAGCAGCTGACAATGTGACTAGCCTTGGTTTTGCCTTTACCTCTTGTACCGTTCCAGCCAAAGGCACACCAACGTTCATTTTAGCTGAAGATGAAATGGAATACGGCGTCGGTATCCACGGTGAACCGGGGATCCGTCGTGAAAAGATTCTGCCTTCTAAAGAACTAGCTCAGCGCATTGTCGATGACCTGTTCCTGGATCGTCCAAACCTGACTGAAGTTGCAGTTCTAGTAAATGGCTTTGGTACAACACCACTGCAAGAATTGTATGTGTTCAATAATGATGTATGTGAACATCTGGCAAGTAAAGGCATCAAAATTTACCGTACCTTTGTCGGCAACTACATGACCAGTATCGACATGGCAGGTGCATCTGTTTCCTTGTTGGCGGTGGATGATGAATTGAAAACTTATTTGGATGCAGAAGCCAATACTCCTGCATTTAAAATGGATGGTTCAACTGCACTGCCATTTGAGTTTGCTGCCAAAGACCAAGCTGCTGTACGCACAGTAAATACAGATGTTGAAACACATCCTGAACATGCTGTGATTGCCAATGAACAATTCACCATTGAAAACATGCGCTATGTGGTCGATGTGATGAGTGCCTGCATCATTAAAAATGAAGTACCTTTCTGTGAGTTAGATGCTCATGCTGGTGATGGCGACTTCGGAATGAGTGTGGCCAAAGGTTTTAAACAACTTAAACGCCAATGGCATGAACTGGTTCAAGCTGAACAGATGGATGATTTTCTGCTGAACTGTTCAATGATCATCATGGAACATTGTGGCGGTGCATCAGGTCCAATCTGGGGTTCAGCTTTCCGTGCTGCAAGTAAAGCCATTAAAGGTAAAACCACATTAACCGTGGCGAATTTTGCAGAGATGCTACAAGCAGCAGTCAAAGGCATTCAGATTACAGGCGAACGCTCATTCGGTCGTGGTGCAGTCGTGGGTGACAAAACCTTAATTGATGCTCTGGTGCCATGTGCAGATTCATGGTCTGCCAATACCGACAAGACCTTTAAAGAAAACTTTGTACTGGGTGCGCAAGCAGCTGTTCAAGGTGCGGAATCCACCAAAGATATCGTGGCACGTATGGGTCGTGCCGGGACTGTGGGTGATCGTAGTCTGGGTTATCCAGATGCTGGCGCACATGGTTTAGGTGTGATCTTTACCGATATTGCTGAGCATATTAAGTAATTTTTTGACTTATCCCTCACCCATCCCTCTCCCACAGGAGAGGGTGTTTCATTTAATTAAATAGAGGGTTAGATTTCACAGTGAAATTCCCTCTCCTTTTAGGAGATGAGCAGCACTGCTGCGCAAGGGAGAGGTTATTTATACTTTTCCAAAAACTTCTCCAACGCCTCCGTCACTACCACCCTTTTTCTACCCTTCAACTGATCTTTATCCAGCAGACCTTCTGAGTCTATAACCAATACTTTATGCCCATCCTGTTTTAAGCGATCCACGCCTTCAAACAGCATCCGGGCACCAACATCATGCATTAGAGTAAGATTGGTTAAATCGAGAATAATGGTGCTTTTACCTTCCGGTTCATCTTGCAAGATGCGTAGCAGCATTTCAGACTCGGTAAATTGCAACACGCCACGCAATTCATAAACCACGACGTTATTCTTTTTGCCCACCGTATAACGGCTTTGCAGAATGGTTTGTGCTGACGGCGTACCTTCCATGAGATGCAATCCCATATCGTGTGACAGATTTTCAAAGATTCTGACACCACGCACACTGTTACCATGCTCATCAATTTTTGGGGAAAATACCGCAATTCCCACTTGCCCTGGCAGCACTCCAATAATGCCACCTGCCACGCCACTTTTGGCCGGAATACCGACTGTGGTCAGCCAGTCTCCAGCAGCATCGTACATACCGCAGGTCAGCATGACACTGAGCAATTGTCGGACTAAGGCCCGATCCAGCATGCGCTTACCCGTCTTAGGATGCACACCACCATTGGCCAATATACTGGTGATCACGGCTAGATCTTTGACGGTGACCTTAATCGCGCACTGCTTGATATAGCCATGCACGATTTCTTTGGGATCTTCATCCAGCACACCGACCGTACGTAACATGTAGCCAATCGACATATTCCGAAAAGCCGTTTTAATCTCGGAGTTATACACCTGCTCATCAAAGGACAATTCACGTCCAGCCAGTCCACTTAAAAAACGGCGTAACTGTTCAGCACGTGATACTGTTTTCTTGGCAGGAATCAGAGAATGCGTGGTAATCGCACCAGAATTAATCATCGGGTTTTTTGGAATATTGCGTTCTTTTTCCAACGAAATCTGGTTAAAGGCCTCTCCCGAAGGTTCTACACCCACTTTTTCCAGTACCTGTTTTAGCCCTAGTTCCTTGATTGCTAGCGCATAGGCAAAAGGCTTGGAAAGAGACTGCATGGTAAATTCAACGTCATCATCCCCGGCAGAATAGATGGTTCCATCTACTGTCGATAGTGCAAGTCCGAGCTTGTCAGGATCAACCGCAGCAAGTTCAGGAATGTAATCTGCCAGCGCGCCTTTTTTATTATCATGGCAAGCAGAAAGCACATGATTCAAGTAATCCGGTACCGGCGTTTTCATGGCAAATGCTCCCATCTCAATCTTTTATATCATTTTTATTAAAACTGAATACTGAAGACGGTTTTGCTACTTTTATGCAGTTTTATGTTGTGAAAATGGGATATGGACAAAAGAGATAGAGGAAATAAATGAATTCATTGGACAAGATCAGGAAGCTTAAAATAGATAAATTATAAAGATGAGCATACTATTTTCAGATTACAGGTCTATTTCTATCGAGCAATAAACCTGTAACCGATGACAACCAGCTTGATCTTGCAAACAGATTATTTCACCTTAGTTTTGCGAATCATCTTATACAATACTTTTGGCGATAGACGTGACACTAGAACACCCAGTTTTTCTTTAGAGCCCCCCACCACGATATATTCTTCACCACGTTTCAACGCTTCTACAGTCTGACGGGCAAAATCAGCCGGTTCCAGGCCATTTTCAATCGCTTCATCCTGCTTGGCCTGAGGTTTGCCTTCCCCATTTAAGGCATTAAAAGACACATTAGTTTTAATAAAGCCCGGAAAAATCACGGATACCTGAATACCCTGATCTGCCATTTCAGCGCGCAGGCTATTCGCCCACATATGAATCGCGCCTTTGGCTGCTGAATAAGACGCCCGATATTGAGTTCCAAGCAGACCGGCCACACTGGAAATAAAAGCAATCCGGCCAGATTTCTGTTTTAAAAATGTCGGTAAAACTGTTTTGGTGAAAAACACCTGAGAGAAATAATCGACTTCCATAATGGCGCGTTCAGTCTGCATGGTGGTTTCCTGAATCAGGGCACGCTGGCTGAGTCCGGCATTATTGATTAGCCAATCAATGCGGCCTTTCTCACTCAGCACCTGTTCATAAGCCGTGCGTACCTGACTTTCATCAGTAATATCGGCCACGACTGAGATGTGTTGATCAGGATTCACCAGTCCTGAACGGACTTTTTCCAGTTCTTCCAAACGTCGTGCAGTCAATACTATCTGTGCACCTTGGGCAGCACATTCTTCAGCCAGTGCCTTACCAATTCCTGAAGATGCTCCGGTAATCCAGACTACTTTTCCCTGTAAATTTTCTAGTTTTGCCATTAAATCCTGTCACCCTCTTTATATGAATGTGTTCCTGGTGGCATTTCATCTTCCAGAAATGCCAGCAACTGCTCAAAATAATAACTCATGGTATCCGCATCATAGAGGCTACCGAGTTTATCAAAACGTTTATAACCCAGTTGTGTGGTCAGGTGAATCACACCATTCAATGTTTTATCCACCACCACATTAAATTTCAGCATCTTTTTTGGTTCACGCACCAGATGCGTCACACCCTGATCCACCACCTGAATAAAAGCTTTCAATGCCGGTGAGACATACTGGTTATTGCCACTTTTCATCTGCTCCACGCAGCCCAGCAGTTCCGTGATCAGCATGCGTTCTACCGGATAGCGAACAAAGTATCCATCTTCATTTTCATGGGTCATCTTGTACAGATAGTTCACCATAGGAATCAGCCGATCATTACCAAAGAAAGAAACCGACCATGGCATATATTTGCGAGTCGTTTCTAAAATCTGTTGAATGACTTTTTCGGATTCCTGATCTGGGGAGCTAGAGAGCTGCACCACACGACCAAAAATCTGGTCAATAATTTCACAGGCAATATCGGCCAGATTTTCACCGAGCAGTTTGGCCAGGCTTTCCTGCTCGCCAGCATTAAATCGAGAATGCAGGTCTTTAAAGCGTTGATGGGTATCGGGGTGAATTTTGAGAGAAATGCTATAGCTCATCTTGTTATCCTTTTTTTAATCGTCTGCGATGAGTCGCGTTTTTATCAATCTATCATACGTTGAGTTCAGGCAACTGCCAATTGGCGAAAGTTTGCTTTTGGTTAAGCTGCCGCATGCCTTAATTTTTTTGCTACAATAGATGCAATTTTTTATCCACTTTTGATCTGTTTAGACTATGACTGATTCAGCGCAAAATATTGCTACGACCTACGATCCGACCGAGATCGAGAAAAAATGGTACCAAACTTGGGAAGAGCGCGGTTACTTCAAGCCGTCTCAAAAAGGTGAATCATTCTGTATCATGATTCCGCCGCCAAACGTCACTGGTAGCTTGCACATGGGTCATGGTTTTAACAATGCCATCATGGATGCCTTGACTCGTTATAACCGTATGTCAGGCAAAAATACCTTATGGCAGCCAGGTACTGACCATGCGGGGATCGCAACCCAGATGGTTGTTGAGCGTCAGTTAGGTGCTCAAGGCGTAAGCCGTCATGATCTGGGCCGTGAAAAGTTCATCGAAAAAGTTTGGGAATGGAAAGAACAGTCTGGCGGTAACATTACCCGTCAAATCCGTCGTTTGGGTTCTTCTGTAGACTGGTCACGTGAACGCTTCACCATGGATGAAGGTTTATCCAACGCGGTTAAAGAAGTATTCGTGAAACTGCATGAAGAAGGCCTGATTTACCGCGGCAAACGTCTGGTGAACTGGGACCCTAAACTGCAAACCGCCCTGTCTGACCTTGAAGTAGAATCTGATAAAGAAGAACAAAGCTCATTGTGGCACTTCAAATATTTCTTTGAAGATAAATCGCTTCGCACTCAAGATGGCAAAGACCATATTGTCGTTGCAACCACTCGTCCAGAAACATTACTCGGTGATACTGCGGTTGCGGTCAACCCTGAAGATGAGCGTTATGCACATCTTGTCGGTAAAAATATCGTATTGCCTATTACTGGCCGTACCGTTGCCATTGTTGCTGACGAATATGTTGAAAAAGAATTCGGTACAGGCTGTGTAAAAATTACACCTGCACACGACTTCAATGACTATGAAGTAGGTAAACGCTGTGGTCTGGCACTGATCAACATCTTCAACAAAAATGCCGAAGTTCTGGCTGAGTTTGAATACATCGCGAAAGCGGGCGAACAGATTTCTAAAACCATCCCTGCGCCTGCAGACTACATCGGTTTAGAACGTTTTGAAGCGCGTAAAAAACTGATTGAGCAAGCAGAAGCTGAAGGCTGGTTAGATCAGATCCAACCTTACACACTGAAACCACCTCGCGGTGACCGTTCAGGCGTAATCGTTGAGCCACTTCTAACAGACCAATGGTATGTAAAAATTGCGCCACTGGCTGAACCTGCCATTGAAGCGGTAAAAGATGGCCGTATCAAGTTCGTTCCTGAGCAGTACAGCAATATGTACATGTCATGGATGAACAACATTCAGGACTGGTGTATCTCGCGTCAATTGTGGTGGGGTCACCGTATTCCGGCCTGGTACGATGCTGAAGGCAATGTATTTGTTGGTCGTAACGAAGAAGAAGTTCGTGCGAAACACGGTATTGCACCTGAAGTTGAATTGAAACAGGACGAAGACGTACTGGATACCTGGTTCTCTTCTGGTCTGTGGACATTCTCAACTTTAGGCTGGACTGGCGACGAAGCGAAAGATAAAGAAAACTATTTCTTGAATACTTTCCACCCGACTGATGTTCTTGTGACTGGTTTCGACATCATCTTCTTCTGGGTTGCCCGGATGATCATGATGACCATGCACTTCATGAAAAATGAAGATGGCACACCGCAAGTACCATTTAAAACTGTGTATGTACACGGTCTGGTACGTGATGGCGAAGGTCAGAAGATGTCTAAGTCTAAGGGTAACGTACTTGACCCATTAGACCTGATTGATGGTGTTGATCTGGAAACTTTGGTACAAAAACGTACTTTCGGCCTGATGAATCCTAAACAGGCGGCGAAGATTGAGAAATCTACCCGTAAAGAATTCCCAGAAGGTATTCAGGCTTACGGTACTGACGCAGTTCGTTTCACTTTCTGTGCGCTTGCTAACACTGGTCGTGACATCAAGTTCGACATGAAACGTGTGGAAGGTTACCGTAACTTCGCCAACAAAATCTGGAACGGTACCCGTTTCGTGATGATGAACGTTGAAGGCCAGACCGTAGGTCAAACTGCTCGTCCTGATCTTTGGGAATTGCCTGAACAATGGATCGTGAGCCGTCTGCAAAAAGCAGAACAAGCAGTTCAGCAAGCATTCGCGACTTACCGTTTAGACTTGGCTGCGCAAGCGATCTACGAATTCATCTGGAATGAATACTGTGACTGGTATGTCGAGCTGACTAAACCGGTTCTGAATGATGAAAACGTATCTGAAGAGCGTAAAGCTGAAGTTCGCCGTGTGTTATTGGCAGTGATGGAAGCGTCTTTACGTCTTGCACACCCAATCATGCCGTACCTGACTGAAGAAATCTGGCAAACGCTTGCACCTAAACTGGGGATCTCTGGCGAAACCATTATGCTGGCTCAGTACCCTGTTGCAGATGAAGCGAAGATCAACGAACAGGCTGAAGCAGACATGCAATGGCTGCAAGGTTTGATCGGTGCGGTACGTAACATCCGCGGTGAGATGGGCTTGGGTAATGCTCGCTTGTTGCCTGTTCTTCTTCAAAACACCACTGAAGCTGAAAAAGCACAGATCACACGTATTGAAGCACTGTTCAAAGCATTGGCAAAAGTTGAAAGTATCACCTTCCTGGCTGATGGCGAACAACCACCATTGTCTTCATCTTCAGTTGTTGGTCACGTGTCTGTATTCGTTCCAATGAAAGGTCTGATTGATCCTAAAGCGGAATTGGGTCGTCTACAAAAAGACTTAGACAAGGTTCAAAAGCAGCATGACCAGATCGCGAACAAACTTTCTAATGAAGGTTTCGTCGCAAAAGCTCCTGCTGCTGTAGTTGAAGGTGAACGTGCGAAACTGGCTGAATTTGCTAACCAGTTAGCGAAAATTAAAGCGAATATGGAGCAGATTGCGGCGCTATAATTGTTGGCAATTTGATCTAATTCAATGTATAAAGGGCTGATTATTCAGCCCTTTATTTTTATAAAAAAGGAATTCATTTTGACTGATCTACCAGCTTGGATACAAGCGATTGGAAGCATTATCGCTATACTAATAGCAGCATGGGTTCCTTATCAATCCAATAAAAATCAATTAACTATACAGAATACAAGTGCTGAATTACGAAGAAAAAATACATTACTACTGCTTCTACCAACTCTATATTTGATTAAGAGAACTATATTTGAATTTTTAGAGGAAAATAATCCTAATACAAAAGACCTCTTTGGAGATGACATAGAAGAGTTTAATAGCAATTATTTTGAATTAATTCCTCATTTTTCCCAAAAAATCCAATCTTTAATGGATAGTGATTTTAAACATGACCTATTAACTAGATTCTGCTTTGAACTATTTAAAGCCGAAGAACATCTTAATGAAAACTCTTATCTACAACGCCGTGGATACCACGCTGCGTGGTTAAATCATCAAGACCTCTTTATTGAAGAAGCTAAAAATCTTCACATATTAGTAGAAAAGCTTATAGAAAATATTGAAGAGATGAATTCTCAAACTAAGCCAACTTAAATCATATAATTTAAGTTTTTAATTTAAATAATCCCTCACCCCAACCCTCTCCCATAGGGAGAGGGAGCGTCATTTGATTTAGTACATGCATTAATTTCACAATGGTGTTTCCTCTCCTTTTAGGAGAGGGTTAGAGAGAGGTACTTTTGCTTTTCAATTCAAAACACACTCACCACAAATCCTCCAACACCACATCCGTCCGCCCCAACACTTCATTATTCCAATACCTCACAACTCTCAAACCCAAAGCCTCCAAAAACTTGGTTCTTTCAGCATCATATTCCATAGCATCATCCGTTCCATGCTGACTGCCATCCAACTCAATCACCAAACCAATTTCATGACAGTAAAAATCCACAATATAAGGCTCAATCACATGCTGACGACGAAATTTAAGATTCATAAAACGTTTGGCACGAAGGATTTGCCACATGAGGTGCTCAGCATCGGTGGCAGTGTAGCGCATGAATTTGGCGAAAATTAAAAGTTGAGGATCAAGCTTTTTGTTCATGGTATTTTTTATTTTTTGTGAGATTAGCAGATTTTATAACCTCTCCCCAAGGAAGAGGTAGAAAAACCTTAAAGCATCCCACGCCTTAAAAACATCTCTAATCCACTTACCTTTTTGATATACATCAGGCGTTCTTTTTCGACCTTAATCTGCTGTTTTATGGCTGAAGTGTCTTCATCAATCTGCTTGTACAGATCAACAATTTGGACGTTACTCTTTGCCTTTTTTACTGCAATTCTGGTTTTCGATGACCAGACCAGTCGATTGATCAATGCATCGATCTTCTCTTGTAACTTCTGGCTCTGCGCATCCAAAGCCAGTTGATACAGCTTGACTTGCTCTGCACTTAAACTCTTTTGCGAAGGATCTCGATCTTGCTCAATCTGAAGCTGCATTTTTAGTAAGGCAAACAAATCCTGTTCTGCATAAGCCTCATTGGCACGTTGCAACAATTCAGTCTTTTTAATCTTCTTTACGTCATTTGCTTCACGATCCGGATGAATCGCTGCAGCAATCTTTAAATATACCGATTTCACTGACTGCTCTGCCATTGCGGCTGCCTGTTCCTGCTTTTCCTGCTGGCGTTTTAGTTTGGCCTGCTCGCGGATATGCTGAAAATGATCAGAAGCCCATTCTTCAAACCCCTCAGCATCTGCAGGATCTGGGGCATTTTCATTCTTAAAAAATCTTTTTAGTTCATTGGTCTTTTTTTGGCTTTTTCTGAATTGAGCATGTTCAGTGCGTTGCTGATAATAAGTGAAGATTTCATTGACCTTATTGGCTTCTTGCGCTGACATCGCCTGAGAATCTTGCAGATAATCTGCCAGGTATTGAATCTTCTCATCCAGCACTATCAACTCGGCCTTGGTGAAATCTGTTTCCTGTAAATGCGTCCAGAGCTGTTCGAGCTGCTCAAACAGCACACCATGTAATTCATGATAGACCGGCATGAAAGTTTTATACGTATATTGCTGTAGGTCTTCTTCAGCCTGTTGCCATTGTTTTAACTCCAACTTCTGCTGTTCGATTTTATCAATCAGACGATCCAGCTTCTTCTGCTGTGGCGAAAGTGCTGTGAATGGCTGGATCATGGTTTTTAAGTCAAAGAGCATGGCAGCAGAAAGACCCAAGGAAATCTTATCTATATTAATTCTTTCAGCATTCGCCACAAAGTTCTTTTGACCTTAGGCTATTGAAATTTGTATCAGAATTAAAAAAAGCAGAACTGTGTCTGCTTTTTTCCATGCTGCTGTTTATTATTCCAGTACCACACGGCCATTTAAGGGCTGTACCGGACGGTTATTTGAATGTCCCATTAGCTTGGAAAATTCTGAAATCTGTTGCTTTGAGGCCTGCTGGATCTCTTTCAGAATTAACCAGCGCACACCTTCGGAACATGGTGGTGTGGTCAGCGAACCACTAAAGCGGTAATAATCCAGATTCTTAGGCAACATCTCATTTACAGGTTGCGGGTTCTTCAAGACAACTTTTTCACCTTGCTTTTTCGGCAAGCGATTCCACATACGTTTTAGCATCGGATTTTCTATACCCTGCTCAAACATCATCGCCACTACAGCAAGTTCCCCTTGAGCATTGGCATGGACAAAATGAATCTCTAAAGGATAGCTCTTGCCCTTAATCAGGTTCTCACTTGGGCTATGCAGATGAAACTGTTTCAGCACAAAAGTTTCATCATCCAGCTGCAATTCTCCGCCTTGAGCAAAGTCTACTTGAACGGTATGACCTTTATTTTCAATTGCGTGAATCATGGTGTTATAGCTAAACTTGAGCGGTTCCAGTTCGGCTTTGACTGTTCGCTCGATATTGATTGGTGACTGGTTCAGTCCATTACAGGCTGAATATTTCTGGTTTAGAGTCGACCACTGTTCAGGCTGATCATAGTTCCAGTCTGCATCTGCAAATACCGCTGTACTTAAGCCCATAACCGTTAAAAGCGTGAATATCTTTTTCACAATACATCCTTTCTTGGAAGTCAAAATCAATATTTTTAATTTAAAAAACAGATTTTTAGCTTGATCTAATCGCTATATTTTTCAGGGCACAACATACAGAAATTTATAATTATCAAGTTATTTGATTACAAATCATTAAATAGTTCTCATTATTCCTAGGAAATTGCTCAGATTTTATCTTGATATATTTCAGCAGGATATTATTTATACTGATTAAAAGTCATACAGAGTAAAATGTGAACTGGTTCAAATTTAATCTGTTGAATAATCAATCAATATTTACATGAAATATCTATCTTATTTTCTCAAAATCGCTATATCTTTTACTCATAGCAATCACATTCAAAAAACATAATTTATTTTTATTCAAAAACTTACACAATTACAGCAGCAAACTAACAGCCGAGATTGATAGACTCGTAACAAAGAGTGATCTGGAATAATAACAATGGACTGGGCCACCATATTTATAAATGATACGACCTGGGAATTTGCCACAGAAATTTTGCTGCGCTGTGTAGTGATGTACGCGATGATTATCCTGTTTCTGCGGCTGACAGGTAAACGTGGGGTACGACAACTTTCGATCTTTGAAGTCACCATCATTCTTGCCTTAGGTTCTATTGCCGGCGATCCGATGTTTACAGAAGATCTTCCCCTGATTCAGGCAGCACTGATCATGTCGGTGATCATTTTCCTGTATCGTCTGACCACCTGGCTCATGATGAAATTTCAATGGTTTGAAGACCTGCTTGAAGGCAAACCGATTCATATTGTGGAAGATGGTTTACTGGTCATTGATGAAATTAAAAAAGGCAAAATGTCTCATGATGAATTCTTTGCTGAGATGCGTCAGCAAGGCATTGAACATTTGGGTCAGGTGCGTTTAGGTTTACTGGAAACTGACGGTAAATTCAGCATTTTGTATTTCCATTCAGATGATGTTCGGCATGGGCTCCCGCTTTTCCCGAAATCCTGCTGTATTGTCAAAGAAGTCAAGCCAGAAGAGCTTTATGCCTGTATTTATTGCGGTCAAGTCCAGCATTTAAAAGAAGCAGAACAAACTTGTCCACGCTGTCATTCTCATCAATGGGCAAAAGCCATGAATAGCCACCGGATTACTTAAAGCTGCTTAAGCCGCTGCAAATGATCAAAGATTTCTGGTAATTGCTGAATCTTATATTGAATATGTCCGGCATCCGGATGGAAACCTTGCATCCACAAAGCATGCATACCTGCGGCTGTTGCGCCTTGAACATCATTGACAGGATGATCACCAATATAAAGACATTGTTCTGGCTGTACGCCTAAACGCTCTGCGGTAATCTGGAAAATTTCCGGTTGCGGTTTATTAAAGCCGACCAGACCTGAACTGATAATCTCATCAAAATACTCTGCAATACCTAAACCGCGAATGGTATTTAATCGGGTCTCATGTCCGCCATTGGATACAATGGCCAAGCGATAACCTTCAGTTTTAAGCTGTTTTAATACTTGCCCTGCTTGCGGCATCTCTACGGCGAAACGTCCAAACTCGCTGAACCAGAACTGCGCTAGCTCCTCTAGATCTGGTGGAGTTAACCAGGATAATTCCTGCAACAATGCATATGCAGCTGAAGCGCCAATACTGCCATGAGTCAGCAATTCCTTTTTCGGATAACCGCCATTATCAATGCGTCGTACAATTTCGATAATTTTCTCAAGCTCAACCTGTGCAAATGCTGAAGCATAATATTCTGCCAGATAACGGCTATAGGCCTGTGTCGTCAGGTCACGATGCGTCAAGGTATTGTCAAGATCGAATAAAACAGCTTGAATGGTCATAATTTAAAAAGGAATAGAGGATTTTCTGTCATGGTAACAGCTGGGAACTTTCAGGATTAGACCTAAAATTGCTAAGTTTTGTTGTTTCAGGCATAAAAAAGCGATGCCGAAGCACCGCTTTTATTTTGTTCTAAAATTAGAACTTGTATTCGACGCCTGTACCAACCACTGGTTGTTTAGTTTCTAATGAACCTTGTTCAAGTGTTAGATAACCTGCATAGCCATAAGCTTTGACTTGTTTAGAGAAAGCATAGTCTGCACCAACAATAATTTGTTGTGCTTCATAATCAGCTTTAGCCGTAGTAAATTCAGTCGTGTTCTGGCTATATTGACCTTTTACTGTCCAGTTTTTTGCATTTGGCAGGTTGTATTCTGCACCAATTAACCAGCCTTGTGCATCATCAATAGATGCAGCTGCAGCATCATTACCTGCAACACCTTCAACTTCTGAAGTTTGGTATAAAGCACGTAGAGACAGACCACCATCAAGGTTTACACGACCAATCGCACGAATAGTGTTCGCTGCAGCAAATGCACTACCTGCTACCCCACCTGTTACTTCCGGAGCAGAAGCATTTACAAAACCACGACCTGCAAAGTTTGATGGAATCGCTTTGTCATAACCAAGACCTAAAACTACAGGTTTGCTGTCATAGACTACAGATGCTGACCATGCATCGCCTAAACCACGGCCTGCAACTTTAGAACCACCATTGGATTTAGATACACCACTCGCTTCACCAGTTGCTAATAGTGCAGTCGCTTTAAGTTTACCTTCACCTACCGCAAGAGCTGGAGCTTCATAAACTACAACGTTATCAATACGGTTTTCACCAGTAAAAATACCTGCGACATCGGCTTTATTATCAATATAGTTATTAAAAGTATCTACAACCGCAGAAAGCTGTTTTACAGGCGTATCAATTTTACCTACTTTTAAAGCACCCAGTTTTTCATCTTTTAAACCAACAAAGATATTACGCGGTACAAAAGTATCATTACCCTCGCCACCCTGACCATCATCTGTATAGAAGGTTAATTCAGCTTGATAAAGTGCGCTTAAACGGTCAGTCAGTTTTTCATCACCTTTAATACCGATGAATGAATTATTGCTATTTAATTCTACAACGTCACGATTCTTACCTACATTGTCTTCAGGTAGGTAATCTGCAGTTACGTCAATTTCACCATAGAAAGTTGGTGCTGCAAATGTAGTCCCCGCTAAAAGGCTGAGTGCGATTGCTGTTGCTAACTTAGTTTTCATTAAAAAATCCTTTAACTTATTTTGTTACAAATAATACACACGGCGCCTATATTACAAAATTATTAAAAAAATATTTACATATTCTTTTTAATACTTTAGGTGGGGAGTCAATTAACCTATTTATTCATAAGAGATTTTAAATATTTTTTGCTACTTTCATCCATCGGAAAATAGGAATCAGGCAAAAAATCGCGATGATTACGATCAAATTTAGATAGTTTTGGTAACCCAAAGCGTCCCCTAGTAGCCCGCTCAGGCTATAAAGTCCCCCGCTTATAGTAGCCATCAAGGCGACCTGAAAGGTGAAATCAGTCCCTGCCAGATGCTTGCGACTGTATTGCATCACCAAGGTCAACATAACGACTAAGAGCATGGCCGATATCATATCCTCGACAGCATTAATGAGATAAATGATCCAGTTTGCTACTTTGTTTTGGACTTCATATTGTGCAGCCAGCCAGGCATAAGCGATTAGACTGAGTATTTTCAGAATAGAGAAAATCATTAAGCTCCAGCTACGAGACCAGTATTTCAAACACCAGCCAGCTAGCCCTGCGCCAATCAACGCTGCAAAAGCGCCGAGCATGGTGACATAAATACCAATCTGGCTAAAACTCAGTCCCAAATCGACCATCAAAGGTTTTAATAATGGCCCAGACAGACCATCCGCCACTTTAAAGGTTAGTAAAACCAGCAGCCATTTCGCCAAGGTATAATCAGCTAAAAAATATTGAAAATAAGCTTTGATTCTAGTCCGAGCAGGTAATTTTTCAGATGATGAAGAAATCATCTTTTGGTGATCCGGCTCTTTAAACCATAACACCGGTAAAGTATTCAGAAAGACCAGAGCTGCCAGCAGCAAAAAGGTCATCTGCCAATGCAAAAAATCGAGTAACCACAGGATTGCCCCGCCTCCAACAATAAAGCCCAAGCGGGAGCCAATCACCTGAAAGGTATTGCCCCAGTGCTGTTGTTCATTTTTTAGAATATTGACTGCCAGTCCATCTGTAGCAATATCCTGAGTAGCGCCGATCCCATTCATCACTAACAACGTGATAAAAAAGGTCAGCAGAAACAGGGGCTGGTTTAAGGCTTGGATCGGCAAGAAGGACAGCCCAATCAGTACAGCGACAGAAAGCCATTGCAAAGGAATAATCCAGCTTCGATAATGACCTCTAGCTTTTGATCCATGGCGATCAACTAAAGGTGCCCAGAAGATTTTAATCGACCATGGCAGCATGAGTAGGCCAAAGCCACCAATATGTGCCAGAGATACGCCTTCAGCTCGCAGAATGACCGGCAAGGCATGGGTCATAAACCCGACCGGAAGCCCCTGTGCCCAATATAGGGAAAACAATAAAATATAAGTATTCCGCATATTCAGCGCAGGTCCTTAAGGTAAAAATGCTAAAAGCATCCATCATCGCTATACATTTTGCCAATGATCCGGATTTTACAACAGTCTAATATGATCAAAAATAAAGAAAAATAAGTTTCAGGATGAGACATCGATGAGTACAACACGTTTCCCCAAACTCCCTCCATTGGTTCCCTCCCGCGGAGGCAAACTGAGCCAGACCCTGTTTAAACAGCTATTTTTGGCTCAGGGCTGGCAACTTAAAGGCGAGTTCCCTAACCTGCCTAAAGCAGTAGCGATTATTTCCCCGCATACCTCGAATATCGATGCCTGGCTAGGTTTTAATGCCCTACTTGGTCTGGGTATTCAGATTACGATTTTTGGTAAAGACAGCCTGTTTCGTACTCCGCTTAAACCCATTCTGGAATGGATCGGTGTGGTTCCTGTAGTACGCGATACACCGCAAGGTCACACCCGACAAATTGTTGATGTGATTAATAAGACAGACCGAATCTGGGTAGGTATGGCACCGGAAGGTTCTCGCAAGGCGCCAGAAAAAATCCGCAGTGGTTTTTATCATATTGCCAAGGCAGCCCATTTGCCGATTGTGATGTTTTCCTTTGACTATGACATCAAGACCATTCATATCCTTGGTGTATATCACCTGACAGGTAATTATGAATATGATCTGGAACAGATCTATAAGCATTATGAAGGTAAATTTTCGGCCAAAAATCTGGATTGGGTCGCCAAGCCGTTACAAAAGCTTTTGAAAAAAGACTAGGCAAAACTGGCTTTTTTTGATGTGATAGCCTGAATTTTGTTGATTTAATCGCCAGTTTTTTATAATGAAATTAGCCCGTTATGCTCTGATTGGCTGCTTGGGCTTAAGCCTTGCAGCATGTGATAAAGCTACTAAAACCCCAGCACCCTCTACTCCTCTTCAGGCTCGTGAACCTGTGGTAGCTATTGCTCTCGGTGGTGGCGGTGCCAAAGGCTTTGCCCATATCGGGGTACTTAAAGTCCTCGAATCGCATGGCATCAAACCGAAGATTGTCACTGGAACCAGTGCCGGAAGCTTCGTGGGCAGTCTATATGCCAGCGGCAAATCCCCTTATCAGTTGCAGCAAATCGCCTTGAACTTTAAAGAATCCGATATTCGTGATTTAACCCTGAACCGCCAAGGAATTATTGCCGGACAGAAACTGCAGGATTTCGTCAATAAAAATGTGGCGAATAAACCGATTGAACAGTTCCCGATTCGCTTCGCGGCAGTGGCAACCCGCCTGGACAATGGCCGTAAAGCTGACTTTATTAAAGGCAATGCCGGACAAGCTGTTCGTGCCTCTTGCAGCATTCCGAATGTCTTTGTACCCGCTGTGATTGGCGGTACAAAATATGTCGATGGCGGTCTGGTTAGTCCAATTCCAGTAAAAACAGCCAAAGATATGGGAGCTGATATTGTTATTGCCGTAGATATTTCTGCCCGTCCGGACAGCAATAAAGCGCTCAACATGTGGGGCGTACTGGACCAGACGATTAATATCATGGGTCAGCAAAGTATCAATGAAGAACTCAGTCAGGCCAATATTGTAATCCAGCCTAAAGTAGGTCATATCGGTACGCTGGATTTAAAAGCCAGCAATGAAACCATTCTCGAAGGTGAAAAAGCCGCGCAATTAAAAATCCGTTCAATTGAAAAAGCCATCAGTGATTTTAGGCAGTCTCCGGCTGCATTCAAGCCTGCACGACCGGCAAAATTTTAATCAGAAATTTTTTAGGCTCTAGACTAGCAAAATGATTATGTTAGTCTAGAATCATGATAGAAAACAGTAAATTAAGTCACTACAAGATTAAAAAAATTATTCAATGCTTTTGTGTTGATATTCCTGCTTCCAAAACAGCC